>CAZGYW010000353.1:0-3886 GCA_964530495.1 uncultured Anaerolineae bacterium | reverse complement strand
CTGAACCGCATCCTGCTGACCCACGGCCACCTCGATCACATCCTGGGGCTGGGCGGGCTACTCTCCACCTTCATGCGCTGGGAGACGGTTGACCGGCTCGAAATCTGGGGCGGCACGCAGACGCTGAACCGTGTTCAGGACCTGGTCTACGGGGTGGTGCTGCGCGGCCAGCAGGCGCCCATGCCGATCCACCTGATTGACCTCAAGCCGGGCATCATCTTCGAATCGAAGAAATTCTGGATTGAGGCCTTCCCGGTCACGCACCGGGGGCCGGGCAACTTCGGCTTCCTGTTTGAGGAACGCGCCCACCGCCCGTTCCTGGTGGAAAAAGCGGAGGCGCTGGGCGTGCCCGCCGGCCCGGAGCGCGGCCGGCTCACCGCCGGGCAGGGCGTCACCCTGGCGGACGGGCGCGTCATCCACCCGGATGATGTGCTGGGCGAAACGGTGCCGGGGACGCGGCTGGTCGTCATCGGCGACATCGCCCGCACCGACAACCTGCCGGCCAGCCTGCGCGGCGCGGACGCGCTGGTGATGGAATCGACCTACTGCGGGGAAGACGGGGCGTTCGCGGAGGAGTTCGGCCATATGACGGCGGCGCGGGCGGCCAGTTTTGCCCGCGAGATCGGCGTCCGGTCGCTGATCCTCACCCACCTGTCACGCCGCAACCGCGAGCGCGACGTGCTGGACGAGGCGCGGGCGATCTTCCCGGAAACGATCGTGGCCCGCGACTTCGATCACTTCCAGATCAGCAAAAGCAAACCGGTCACGCGCGTTGAACTTCCCGCGGGTGGCCGGCTGGAGGACTAGGCAGTTGAGCGTGTACTGCGGCGGAGCAGATCGGCGCGTTACGCCGATTTCCCGTTGCTGGTGAGCTGGTTCTGGCGCTGCAGGAGCGCATCGAATTTCGTCTCCTGCAGGCGGCGCACCAGGTCACGCTGCGCCTCGCACCACACCTCGTGAACCGGGCAGGTATCCGTGCTGGAGCAGGCTTCTTCGTTGAGCACGCAGCGGTTGAGCGAAATCTCACCGTCAATCGCTTCGATGACCTCCAGCAGCGAAATCTCCTCCGGCGCGCGGGCCAGCCGCACACCCCCGCTGGCACCCCGCATGGCATCCAGGATGCCCTTCACCGAGAGCTGTGATACAATCTTCGCCAGGAACGGCAGCGGGATATTCTCCTGCTCGGCGATAACCGAGGTCGCCAGGCGCTCCCCCTCGGTAAGCTGGGCGACATGGAGCACGGCCCGCACGGCATAGTCAGCTTGACGTGTAATCTGCATGAAACGCTCCCGCAATGGCGCTATGATCAACGATGATCAGTGCATTCTTCGATTTAGGATAATAAAGTCCGGAATTATGCTCAAGTGACACTCATCATGCCTGTGAGGGTACATAAAGCTCAATTCACCATTTTGTATCATTAAAGGCAATAATTAATAGCACATCTACCCATTCTTGACTACCTGCAGGAGATTGGCGGCCAAAGTCAGGCCAATCCCCGGCCAGTTGAGGAGCGATCATGGGAGTACCGTACTGCCACCTGTGCAGCGCCAACCCTGCCGATTCACGCAGCAACCATCCCGGCAGCCTGGACAACGGCATCGAATGTCCCGTCTGCCAGCGTCCGACCTGCCGCCAGCACCTCAGCGTGGTGCGCTGGCGCTGGAAAAAAACGGGCGCCCTCGATTCGGCCCGCATCTGCCTGGACTGCAAGAACGCCTACCGCCACCGCGAGTGGGATGCCGTCCAGCGCGACTGGATCAGCTAAGCGATCCGCTACTGGTCATCATCGTCGTCGCCCCGCACGCCACCAAACGTGGCCCGCAGCCCGGCGATTAGCTGCTGGCGCTGGTCTGCGCTCAGGTTGGCGTCCGGGTGCAGCGGCTTGTAGATGGCCGGTGGCATTGTGCCGCGCTCAATCTCCTCAACGATCTCTTCCAGATCAAATTCGCCCGTGGAGAAATTCATGTGGTCGCGCCCGTCGCGCACGTCATAGGCCACCAGCCAGGAGACCGGCGCGATCCGCGAATACCAGGGCCAGCGGGTTTCATGGCTGTGGCAGTCCAGGCAGGCGGCCCGAACCAGCGCCTCGGTCTGCGCCGACTCCCAGGGGATCTGCACCTCTACGGGCGGATTCACGCCTGCGCCAACCGGCACCAGTTGGATCAGGATGAAGAGCGCAGCAGCCAGCACGATCCCGACAATGATGATCCGGCGCATCGACCACCCCTCTCACGTCACCACGAACGAACGATCCGTTGCCGCCAGGCAGCGCCGCGTCCTGTCACACTCAGGCCAGGTCACCCGGCCCGTAGATCCGCCCCGGGGTAATCACCTGCGCCGGGCCGCTTTCGACCGCCGCCACCAGGTCGTAGACCATTGCCCCGGTGACGCGCACCGGCACAATCTCGCCCACCGGCAGCTCGTCTTCCACAAACACGTAGCCGTCGATCTCCGGCGCGTCGCGGTACGAGCGTCCCAGGCTGATCAGCCCGTCCACCGGGTTGCCGTCCTCGTCCTCGGCCTCGCCGTGGCCTTCGATCAGCACCGGCAGCGTCCGGCCAATCAGGGCCTGGTTGCGGGCCAGCGAGATGCCCTGCTGCAGTTCCATCAAACGGTCGCGGCGCTCGGCCTTGACCTCGTCCGGCACATGGCCCGGCAGCGTCGCGCTGGGCGTCCCGACCTCGTACGAGTAGGTGAAAACACCCACCCGGTCGAACTGCAGGTCTTCCACCATCCGGAGCAGCGCCGCGAACTCGTCCTCCGTCTCGCCCGGGTAGCCGACGATGAACGTCGTGCGGATCGCCAGGTGCGGCATGCGGGCGCGCATCGCTTCGATGGTGCGGTACACCCAGTCCACGTTGGCCGGGCGGCGCATGCGCAGCAGGGTATCACGGTGGCCGTGCTGCAGCGGGATATCCAGGTAGGGCAGAATCTGGGGGGTGTCGGCCATCAGGTCGATCAGGCGCGGCGTCACCGCGCCGGGGTAGGCGTACATCAGGCGGAACCAGGGCATGTCCGGCACTTCCGCCACCAGCCGCTCGAGCAGCGTCGCCAGCCCGTCCTTGAGGCCGAGGTCATGCCCGTAATCGGTCAGGTCCTGGGCGATCAGGATCGTCTCCTTCACCCCGGCGTCGCGCAGGCGGCGCGTCTCCGCCAGGATGCTCTCCATTGGCCGGCTGACGGCCGTACCTTTGATCATGGGAATCGCGCAGAACGCGCACGGACGGCGGCAGCCATCCGCGATCTTGAGGTAGGCGCTGGCGCCCTGGCGGGAAACGCGCAGCGCGCCCTTCTCGTCCACGCCAACTGTCTGTGCCTCGTCCGGCAGGTGGTAGATCGGCTCCGGATGGCGGCGGGCGCGCAGGCGGCGCACCAGGTCAACGATGTCCATCCAGCGCCGGGTGCCGATCACGCCATCCAGGCGCGGCACTTCCTGCACCAGCGCCTGCCCATACCGCTGGGACAGGCAGCCAGCCGCAATCAGCAACTGGCCGTCCGTTTTGTGCTCGGCCAGCGCGGAGAGCGCGTCAATCGACTCCTGGCGCGCGTCCTCGATAAAGCCGCAGGTATTGACGATCAGGACTTCGGCGCGGGCGGGGTCTTCCACCCCGCGCAGCCCGGCCCCGTTCAGCAGTTGGCCCATGCTCTCCGAATCGACGGTATTCTTCGAACAGCCCAGGCTGAGCAGATAGTAGGTATTGCGACGCTGTGACATCCGTGATGACCTATCCCTGTTTTTGTGGAATGGGCGTGCTGGTCTGGCGCGGCGGCAGGACGGCCGTCGGCGTGGGCGAAAGCGTTGGCGAGGGCGTGACCGTCAGGGACGGCGTAAGATCGGAAGAGCGTCGTGTAGGGAAAGAGTGTAGGTTAGGGTGTTGGTGGG
>CAZGYW010000352.1:0-3907 GCA_964530495.1 uncultured Anaerolineae bacterium | reverse complement strand
TACAGCCCCAAGCACCAGTTTGAGGATGGGCAGTTGTGTCTGTTCAATCCCAAAGACGGCACGACCTACGGCTGGAACCCGGCCCGCTCCACCGCCGTGACCGTGGCCGGGTGGGCCATCCAGTGGCTGTACGCCTACTACACCTGGAAGCAGATCGGGGTCTGGCCGGGGCAGGAAGAATTCATCAAGCGGCGCTCGTCCGGCCTGAACTGGGGGGGCTAAGCCATGAACACCAACTCCAGGGATGTCACACCCCGCGTCGTGCTGGCCCAGCGCGTGGTCCGCAAGATGGCGCAGGGCGCGCTGCTCTACCCGGACGAAGAAACCGCCGAAGCGCTGGTCGGCCTGCTGATCGAGGACGACGCGAGCGCGCCGGTCTTTTACGTGCTGGATACGATCGCGCCCGACCACGCCACAATTGACCGGGCCGGGTACATGGTCGAGCAGGGCGATGAGCTGCAGGATTCCACCCTGTACTGGATGGCGATTAACTGGCGGCGCTTCCGGGAGGTGCGGCGGGCCAGCTACGGCAACGCCCTGGCCGCCAAGTGGGATGCCCCCCTGCGCTACCTGGGCGACTGGCACAAGCAGCCGGGCCAGATGTTCTGGCCGAGCGTCGGTGACCTGGATACCGCGCGCGAAATCGTGGACGACCCGGCCAACGACACGCCGCAGATCATCGCGCCCATCGTCACCATCGCGCCCCCCTGGGATGCCGCGCAGGGGCCGCCCGGTGACGAGTTCGACGTGTACGCCACCCAGCCGGACGGCCCGCCGGTGCGGATCAACATCTGGTACCTGAACCGCGACCTGCGCGAGTTCGTGGCGGCCAAACCGGAAGTGGTGGCGGATGACCTGCTGCCCGCGCCGCCGCCCCTGGCCTGGCACCTGATCGATCACGAGCGCTTCCAGCAGGAGTACCGGCTGCTGAGCGGTGATGGCCTGGCGGTCAGCGTGGTGGAATGGGATGCAGATAACCAGCCGCCGATGGAGGTATGCTTCATGACCGGGCGGCTGGGTGGCGGCCATGTCCTGATTGCCATCACGGAGCAGAAGTACCCGGAGACGCCGCCGAGCGTGCGGGTCGCGCCGATGCTCAAACTCGGCGCGGACGAGGATATGTTCGAGCGCCTGTGGGCCGCCGCCGAGCCGTTCGATCTGGCCGCCCTGGACGGCTTCACCTGGGCGCCCAACCGCACCCTGCTGGAGCTGATCCACGCGGTGGAGGCGCGGCTGGCCACAGATGAGGCGGAGGAGAACAGCCGATGATAGCAGAATATGACAGGAGAGCGCACTATGGCGGTGATTGAACTTCCTGTCCGACAGGTGAGAGTATTCTGCGAGCGCCATCAGGTTCAGCGTCTGGCGCTATTTGGATCAGTCCTGCGGGATGATTTCGGCCCGGAGAGCGATGTTGATGTGCTGGTGGAATTCGTGCCGGGCACTCCCGTTACCTTCTTCATGCTGGGCGCGATGCAGATGGAGCTTTCCGAAATCCTCGGCCGCCGCGTGGATTTGCGGACGCCGGGGGATTTGAGCCGCTACTTCCGCGAAGACGTGCTCAGGACGGCTGAGGTGCACTATGATCGGGCAGGATAGAGTCCGACTTCAGCATATGTTGGATGCCGCGCGTGCGGCAGTGATCTTTGCTGAGGGTAAAACGCGCGAATCGCTCGACTCTGATTTGCAGTTGCAGTTTGCCCTGACACGGGCCATCTCGATTATTGGGGAGGCAGCCGGTCGAATCTCAGAAACGACCCAGCAGCAGCTTCCATCGCTGCCGTGGACAGCAATGCGTGGTATGCGGAACCTGTTGGTTCATACCTATTTTGATGTCAATCTGGATGTGGTATGGGAGACCGTGCAGCAGGATCTGCCGCCGCTTATCACCAATCTGGAAATCGCGTTGGGTGGGGACGATGCATTTGTTGAATGAGTTGTTCCGCATCCGCTGCACAGGCAATTGCGTATACACAGGTAACGATTCCCGGCGCGATGACACCGGGGCCGGAGCAGCTTGATAATACTGAGCGCAGGCGCGGCCGGGTTGGACGAAGCACCCGCCCTCGCCTTCCAACTCAAAACTCAACACTCAAAACTACCAAAGCGGGTGACGTATGACCTCCTGGGATCGCATTGAAGGACTGCTGGGCAAAGATACGCTCGACTACCTGGCCGCGCAGACCGTGGCTATCGTCGGGCTGGGGTCCGGCGGCGGGTTCGTGGCGGAGAGCCTGGCGATGAGTGGCGTCGGCGGGTTTATCCTGATCGATGATGATGTGCTGGAGAACGTCAACGTGGTGCGCCACGTGGGCGACCTGCGCGACGTAGGCCAGCCGAAGGTGACGGTCGTGGCCGACCTGATCCGCGCTCGCAACTCTGCGGCACGGGTGACCGCCATCCAGGGCCGCGTGGAGGATCACCTGGAGGCGTTGCGCGGGGCGAGCCTGGCCGTGATCGGGGTGGACGGCGAACGCGTCAAGTACGTGATCAACGAGGCGTGTCTGGCCCTGGGGCTGCCTGCCGTATACGCCGGGGTGTACGAGCGCGGCGAGGGCGGCGACGTGGTGGTGATCGATCCCCGCGACGAGGCCAGCCCGTGCTACGCCTGCTGGGCGGACGATCTGCGCGCCGGGATCATCACGCCGGGTGCGGAAGAGCTTGATTATGGTATGATCGGGCCGGATGGCACGCTGGAAGCGGAGCCTGGATTGTGGCTGCACGTCGTGCGCGTGGCCGCCGTCCAGGCCGACCTGGCGCTCAACGAGCTGCTGCGGCCCACGCCCCAGTACCGCCGCATGCCCGGCAACACCGTGATCCTGGCCAACCGCGCTCTTGAGATTTTCGAGGGCAAGGTTACGCCCCCCTACGGCGCGGAGTGGGTGACCATCGCCCGCGATCCGCAGTGTCTGGAATGCGGTCAGCGCGGACGGCTGGAGGATGCCGCGCCTGCCGCCGAGGAAATGAGCCTGGATGCGCTGCTGAGCGATTCCGGGATACATTATGAAGAACATGACGAGGATGGAGAAGTGTAATGCCCGATGACATCAATCGCAATGACGACGCGCTGACGCCGGAACCTCCGGAAACACCGGAAACGCCCGCGCAGCCGGAAGCCAACCTGACGACGCCCGCCCCGGTCGAGCCGGAGCCTGATCCCGCCGCCGCGGAAGCGGAGGCCATGCAGAAGCGCCTGGAACGGCTGGGTGGGGAGCCGGCCCCGGCCATCTCTCCGGAGGAGTTCGCGCGGCTGCAGCAGGCTGGCCAGATTCACATCGACTCAAAAGGCCGCGTCCGCACCTCCCGCCGGGAGGAAACGGACGCCGGGATGAGCCTGCGTAAGCGCCGCGCCTGGTACACCGCCCGCGGCGCGGGAGGATGAGCGTGCCCGACACGGTAAGCATGGAGGCCCGGCGCCAGGCCCTGGTGGAGGAAATCCGCTCCAGGGGGGTGACGCTGGCGCCGCAGGTGGCGGCCGCCTTCCGGGCGGCTCCGCGCCACCTCTTTCTGCCCGGCGTCTTCCCGGAGATTATTTACCGGGACATCGAGATCGTCACCCGGCGCGATAAGTATGGCCTGCCGGTTGTACGCTCCACCCAGCCCTCGATCATGGCCCGCATGCTGACCATGGCCGACCTCCAGCCCGGCCACCACGTGCTTGAGATCGGGACCGGCACCGGCTACGATGCCGCGATCCTGGCCGAGATTGTGGGCGAGAGCGGGCGGGTGACAACCATCGAGATCGATCCCGACACCGCTGAGGCAGCCCGCGCCCACCTGGAGCGGGCCGGGTACACGCGGGTGACGGTCGTGGAGGCAGACGGCACGCCGGGCTACCCGGCGAATGCCCCCTACGACCGCATCCTGGCGACCTCCAGCGCGTGGGACATTCCCGCGGCGTGGCCGG
>CAZGYW010000351.1:0-3909 GCA_964530495.1 uncultured Anaerolineae bacterium | reverse complement strand
GAGATAATGAGCGGTGACTGGAGTTCAGACGTGTGCTCTTCCGATCTCGCGACTAATCCGCAAGGTCAATCGATCAAGCGGTGCCACGACGATTAGATCAGCCTGTGGCTTGACCACCCCAATGAACAAACCGGGATTTCCCGGCCCGGCCAGATCATTCTCCAGACGATCCGCGAGCCCAAACACCGCCGCAATATCCGTCATCTGGTCAATGATGCCGCCGGGCAATGCAGCCCCGGTGGAAGGCGCGTTAGCCTGCAGCAATTGCTTGAGCGCCAGCCAGGATCGTTCCCGATCGGCAACCACAGACTGGTGGCGAATCGCCTCGTCAAGGGTTGGTATCACGTGTAGCAGGTGCTCAAGCAGCATCACTCTCTCCTGGAACGTGGCTGGAATACTCGGTGCCGCGCCCGCCTGCCAGAGGGCAGGTGGTTACCAGCGCAGGCCAAAGCGCGAATCAGTGCCTCTCCCCCGTGTAACATGATAATCGAGTGATCAAGGGCACTGTTCCTGCTATTATAGACCAATCGTTGCGTCACAGGGTGCCAGTCCGCCCCGGACCAGAGAGGAACAACCGATATGATTGAACTCATCAAGCTGGGATCCGAAGTAACACAGGCTATGGCTGGTGGCCAGCCAATCGTTGCGCTGGAATCAACCCTGATAACGCATGGCCTGCCGTATCCTGCCAATATCGAGACGGCTCTCGCGATGGAAGACGCAGTGCGCAACCATGGCGCAGTCCCCGCAACCATTGCCATTCTCGATGGCAACATCCGCGTGGGGCTGACGCAATCTGAGATCGAGCATCTTGCCGCACTCGGCCCCGCTGCCGTCCGCAAGTGCAGCCGGCGAGACCTGCCCATCGTCATGGGCCTGGGCGGCAATGGCGCGACGACCGTCGCTGGTACTATGATAATCGCCGCCATGGCGGGCATTGAGGTCTTTGCCACTGGCGGCATTGGCGGCGTCCATCGTGGCCACCCGGAGGACATCTCGGCCGACCTGATCGAGTTGGGCCGCACACCAATCACGGTTGTCTGTGCCGGCGCCAAGTCTATCCTCGATTTGCCGCGCACGCTTGAGGTTCTGGAAACGCAGGGCGTGCCCGTCATCGGTTATGGGACGGATGAGCTTCCTGCGTTCTACACCCGAAGCAGCGGCCTGCCCATCGATCTACGCGTTGATTCTCCAGCCGCAATAGCCGCAATAGCCAGCGCGCGTAACCGGCTCGGGCTGGAGCAAGGCATTCTTGTGACCGTGCCCGTCCCGGAGCATGCCGAGTTGCCCCTTGAACAGGCCGAAGTCGCGATCCGCCAGGCGACCGCAGAAGCCGATGAACGCGGCATTTCAGGCAAGGACATCACGCCATTCGTCCTCGGTCGGGTGCTGGAGCTTACCGCCGGACGCTCACGTGAGGCCAATATCGCCCTGCTCATCAACAATGCGGGTGTAGGCGCCGAAATCGCGGTAGAGCTGGCCCGCCTGCATCGGGCCCAGGAGCGAAACTGATGCCTCGTGCCTTTGTGATTGACACAGATACGGCCTCGGATGACGCCGTTGCGTTGATTATGGCGCTGCGGCAGCCAGACATTGTGGTCAAGGCAATCACCGTCGTCGCCGGCAACGTCCCGGTTGACCAGGGGGTAACCAACGCCCTGTACACAGTCGAATTGTGCCAGGCAGATGTCCCGGTCTACCGGGGCGCTGACCGGCCTCTCATCCGCGATCTGGTCACGGCGCAGTTCTTTCATGGGCAGGACGGCTTCGGCGATCAGCATTATCCACCGCCGGTTGCCAGGGTTCAGCCTGACCATGCCGTTGAGGCACTGATCCGGGTAATCAAGGCTAATCCGGGCATCACGCTCGTCACGCTCGGGCCGCTGACCAACATCGCGCTGGCGGTAGCCCTTGCCCCGGAGGTCGTTTCGCTGGTTGAGCGCTGCATCGTAATGGGTGGCGCCGCGAACACCGTTGGCAACGTAACGCCGGCGGCAGAATTCAACATCTGGGTAGACCCGGAGGCGGCCCGGCGCGTATTCCACTCCGGTCTGGCGATTGAGATGGTTGGCTGTGAGCTGTCCACGGGGCCAGCCAATATCACCACCGCGGAGATGAACGAGATTCGCGCGCTGGACACCCCACTCGCGCACTTCACCCTGGACTGCAACCGTACGGGGATTCAGACCAACCAGCGCTGGCTGGGCGATCCGGGGCTGGCGCTGCCTGATCCCGTTGCGATGAGTATCGCCATCGACCCGACCATCTGCGCCCACAAGAGCGGCCACCACGTGACTGTGGAGATTGACAGCCCGCTCACCCGGGGCATGACCGTTGTCGATCAACTGGGCGTTGCGCGGGATGCCAATAATCGCCCGCTCTGGGGTGCCCTGGTCGATGGGCCTCCCAACGTCACCGTCTGCCGGGAGATTGACATTCCACGCTGGAAATCCTTGCTCTACAGCGCCCTGGCCTGACTCCATGCGAGGATGCCATGACAGTCCGTTATGTTGCGCTCGGCATCATCATTGATGATATTGTGTTTCCGGATGGCACAACCCGCATGGGCGTGCTGGGCGGTGGCGGCGCCCAGACCGCCTGGGGAATGGCACTGGCAGCCGGGTCGGGCAATGAAGTCGGGATGCTTTCCGGCATCGGGGCTGATTTTCCGGCCGATGCATTGGCTCCCCTCGCCGCCATGGGCATCGACCTGTCCGGTGTCCACGTAACCGACTTCCCCACCCCGCGCGCGTGGCAACTCCTCGAACCTGATGGACGTCGCCAGCATGTCTGGCGCGTGGATCAGGCCACCTCAGACCTGCAGACCCATCCTGATGCGGCCACAATCCTGCGTTTCTATCCGGATGCCGCTGTAGTCACCTGGGGTATCCACCCGGAAGACCCGCACCTATCCCCCTGCCAGCCCCTGCGCGAGCGCGGCATTCTGGTCTGCATCGAGCCATTCAAGGGACTGCCCGAACCACCTCCTCTTGAAAGCCTGCGAGCCATCCTTACCCGGTGCGGCATCTTCTCCCCGAACTGGGCGGAAGCCGTAAGCCTGTTTGGCACTGCCGATCGCGCCGTGATGGCGCAGCGCGCCCGTGCTGCCGGCGCATCAGTCCTGGCGTTGCGCCTCGGCGCCGGAGGCGCAGAAGTCTGGGACTTTGAGACCAACCGGGGGGTGACAGTCCCAGCTGCCCCGGTAACGGCTGTCGTGGATCCTGTCGGTGCAGGGGACGCTTTCTGTGGCGCTTTCTGCGTGGAATGGCACACAACCCACGACCTTGCGAACGCGAGCATCAGTGGGTCGGTCGCTGCGTCGTTCATGCTGGAACAGATCGGCATACCCGCCACTCGCCCCCCAACGCCTGTGGTAACTTCCCGCCGCCAGGCGGTAGCTGCCGAAACACGCTCTTTTGACCTGTCGGCGCTCTGCTGAGGTCGTGGTAGCTGGACTAAAAACAGGCCGGAAAGCTTCCGGCCTGTAAAGTATATCTGCTTACCTGGCCTACCAGGCCATGTTATTGATCACGGCTGTTGCGAACGAGCTGGTGCTGACCTCGGTGGCCCCGTCCATCTGCCGCGCGAAGTCATAAGTCACGATCTTATCGGCGATGGTCTTCTCGTAGGCGCGCACGATCAGGTCGGCTGCTTCCCACCACTTCATGTACTCCAGCATCATCACACCGGAGAACAGCAGCGATCCCGGGTTGACCTTGTCCTGGTTAGTGTACTTGGGCGCGGTACCGTGCGTCGCCTCGAACAACGCCACCTGGTCGCCGATGTTCGCGCCGGGCGCAATCCCAACTCCGCCCACATGCGCTGCCGCCGCGTCGCTCAGGTAGTCCCCATTTAGGTTCATCGTCGCCAGCACATCAAATTCCTCCGGGCGCAGCAGCAATTGCTGGA
>CAZGYW010000350.1:0-3910 GCA_964530495.1 uncultured Anaerolineae bacterium | reverse complement strand
CCAGGCCCCGGAACTGGCCGCGGAGTGGCTCCAGGCCGAACTGTTCCCCGGCGGCGGGGAGACCTTCCTGATCCACCACGGGCTGCTGATCGGGCGCAAATAGCCCCGCCAGGGCAGCGGCCCGGTGTCACTATCTCTGATTGATCGATTGTTGACTACACGAATTATCTCTCACCAGCCAGCCCGGCCACCAGCTCGGCGGCGCGCACCGGCCCACCCAACCGGGCGAACTCCGCCGCCAGGCGCGCGGCCGTTTCCCGCACCGCACCATCCTCCGTCACTGCCCGGATTGCGGGCAGGAGTTGCCCCTGCCGGATGTCCAGCGCCGAGAGATTGAGGCCGACCTTGGCCTGGGCCACCCGCCGCGCCTGGCCGCGCTGGTCGGCGGCGTGCGGCACCACGATCTGCGGCAGGCCATGCACGACCGCGGCGTGGGTCGTGCCCATCCCGCCATGATGGATGATGACGCTCAGCCGCGGGAAGACGTGGTCGAAGTCCACCCAGTTGAGCAGGCGCGTCCCCCGGGGCAGCGCCGCCACCAGCGCGGCCTTCTGATCCTCCGCCAGCGGCTTGCCCAGGACCACCAGCGGGACCAGCCCGGCACGGGCCAGCGCCTGCGCCGCCCAGGCGAAGAAACCCAGGTCGCCGGTAAAGACCGTCCCCAGTGTCACCAGCCCCAGCCGCGCCCCGTCAAGCGCCGCCAGCCAGTCCGGCGGATCGCCCTCAGGCGGCGCCGGCAGCCCGCCCACAAAGTGCGTCTGCGGCAGAAATTCGGGATCGGACTGGTGCCAGTAACGGGAAAAGTAGCTGATGTGCAGGCCGGGACTCTGCACGGCGGGCGTCAGGCCATCCGAGAAGTTAACGCCCCGCACGCCGAAGCGCCCCGCCAGCCGTTCGATGCGCGCGCGGGCCGCCTGCGCCAGATCGATCTGGATCGGCAGGAGCGCCGTTTCCTCAGGGGCCGGCATCGCCGGCCAGCCGCACACCGCCAGCGGCACGTCCAGCGCCTCCGCCGCCAGCGCGGAGGCCGCCAGAAACGGATCGGTCAGGATCGCGTCCGGCCGGCCGCGTTCCGCAGCCAGGGCCAGCAGCGACTCCACCGCCGGAGGGACCAGGTCCTCCGTCAGCCAGGTATCCAGCGCGCGACTGTAGCGCAGGCGCACCGCCTGGTCGGGACGCATCCCGGCCAGGTCGGGTGTAGGCGGCAGCGGCCACAGCCAGCCGGTGTGCGGGATCGCGACGAAGTCCAGGCCCGAGGCCCGCACCGGCCGCTCGACCGCCGCGCCGCTGAGCCACAGGACGCGGTGCCCGGCGCGCCGCAACGCCTGCGCCGTCTTGAGGTATCCACCCCAGTCCAGGTGCCCCGCCAGCGGCGCCGAAACACACCAGAAAACTGCCACGCCTGTGCCTCTTCCTGCGCGACGAGGGCGCTACAACCCACCCTGCTCGCGCAGCCGGGCGGCACGCAGCACGGTGGCGATCGTCTTGGCGTCCGCCACGTCACCGCGGTCGATCATCGCCAGCAACTCGGCCAGCGGCAGCTTCACAACCTCCAGGAACTCGTCCTCATCCCCCGGCAATGTGGAGGGCCGCAGGTCGGTCGCTACAAAGAGGTGGATGTACTCGCTGCTGTAGCCCGGTGCCAGGAAGACCCCTCCGATCGGCGTGAGGGTGCCGGGGTACAACCCGACTTCCTCCTGCAACTCGCGCTCGGCGGCGGCCCGGGGGTCCTCACCCGGCTCCAGGACGCCCGCCGGAATCTCCAGCAGCCATGTCCCCGCCGGTAGCCGGAACTGGCGCACCAGCGTCACCTGTCCGTCAGCGTGTAGCGGCACAATCGCCACCGCGCCGCTGTGGCGGATGACCTCCCGCAGCGCCTCCTTGCCATCCGGCAGGCGCACCGTCTCCAGGTACAGGTTGACCACGCGGCCTTCGTAAATCGTCTCAGTTTCCAGCACGGTCTCGCCTGCGGCCATGTTCCCCTCCTGTATAGAAAGAGCGACCGCGAAAGCGTGCCCTTCACGGTCGCCCAGCATTGTCAATCCATCACGCCCGGACCGGCGTTTACCGGCAGGGTATTACCAGCGTATCCCCCGCCTTGATGACATTCACACTGGCAAGGCTGTTGGCGTTGCGCAGAGCGGCCATCGTCACGCCATAGCGCAGCGCGATGCGGTACAGGTTCTCGCCGGGCTGGATCAGGTGCGAGCCGCACGAGCCACCGGTCTCGCCGACACCGCCAGTGGTCGCGTCACCCGCGGGCACACCGGGGGTGGGCGTCAAATTACCGCAGCCGGGAATGCGCAGTTCCTGCCCGACGCTGATCAGCGTCGCGTTCGCCATGCCGTTCGCCCGGGCAATGTCGGCAATGGTCGTGCCATAGCGCAGCGCGATGCGATAGGTATTCTCCCCGCGCCGGACGATATGGACACAGTCCGAGCCGGGCGGCAACACCACCTGCTGCCCGACAAATAACGTTGACGACGGAGTCGGTGTCAGGGTCGGCGCCAGGATGCCCATCGCGGTCGCCGTTGCGGTTTCGCGCCAGTAACCGGTCGCGGTCGCCCCGGCGATCATGGCCGTCGCCAGAATCTCATTCTCGCTCAGCGGTTGCTGCATCACCAGCGGGGTCGCTGTGGCGATCTGGATGGCGAAGGGCTGCGGGGTGGCTGTAGCCACACCCTGCAGACCCAGGGCCTGGGCGATCATGGCAGTGGCCGTCATCGCCGCCCCACTGACCGGCGGCTTGACATCCTGCCCGCCCTGCCCGTCAATCGGCACCGACGTGTTGAAAACCAACGGGGCCTGGGTCGCTTCCCCCAGCGGCTGGGCCTCTTCGGGGAATGGCGTCGGCTGGACGATCACCTGCGCGCTGGTGGGCGACGGCTCGATAGCGACGGGCGGCGCAACCACCGGGCCCTGCCCGACTGGCGTCGCTTCAATCCCTTCCCCGGCTGGCTGAAAGCAGCCGCCCAACAGCAGCACAGCCACAATCAGCAAGACCGGCAGCCTGAATACTCGCATGAAACGCCTCCCGGAACACCTGCGCGTTCGCCACAATACAGGGCAACTCTGCGACTTGCTGCGAAGTCTACCATCAGCGCGGACTGCGGGCAAGCGCCGGGTCAGGGCCGATCGACCGATCATGTGCCAGCCATAAGGCCCTGCCACCCGCCAGGGGGATAGCAATTCCCGTTCAGCACGTTCTTTAACGGCAGGAAAAGCGGAGACGGCAGGGCACCCCGGGCAAACCATCCGATTTCCGCAACCTCACCCTCAGCGGCGACAGTTGGCTCACCGGAGTGGAGCGTCCCCTGCATCCAGAGGGTGATGTAGTGCTTCCCGGACGCCGCAAACAGATCGTTCGTTACGGCGACAAAACGCACCCCGGCGATTTCGACGCCGACTTCTTCCCGCGTTTCCCGGATCGCGCAGTGTTCCGGGGTTTCGCCGAAATCCAGGTGCCCGCCCGGCGTAGACCAGGTTCCCGCGCCGTGCGCGTTCCTGCGCCGGATCAGCAGGTATGGTCCCTGGTCGTCAACACCCTCTTTCTCAAACGCCATGCCGATCTTAGTCGCCACCCGAATCGAGGCTGCGTTATCCCGGTCGATCAGGCAGATCAGGCGCGGCAGGTCGAGCGCAGTGAAGCCGTAGTCCCTGATCGCCTGCGCCGCCTCCGTCGCCAGCCCCTGCCCCCAGAACTCCTTCGCCAGCATGTAGGCCACTTCCACCTCAAACCGCCCGTCAATCGTCCACGGCAACAGCCCGCAGCGCCCGATGAACCGGCCATTTTCCCGGTGAATGGTCGCCCACAGTCCCAGCTCCGGATGGCGCGGATGGCCATTCAGGAACCACTCCAGCTCCTCGCGGGTCTCGTCGCGGGTCAGCGTGCCTTCGGGGAAGTAACGCC
>CAZGYW010000349.1:0-3913 GCA_964530495.1 uncultured Anaerolineae bacterium | reverse complement strand
TCTTCCCGAACAGCTTCACACTGCAGGTTTCCATCAACGTGCTCAGCCTGATCATCATTGGCGGTCTCGGCAGCATCCCAGGCGTGTTGATTGGCGCGCTGATGATCTTCGGTCTGCCGGAAGCACTTCGCGAGTTCGAGGAATTTCGGCTGCTCTTGTTTGGCGCGCTGCTGGTGGTGACCATGCTCCTGCGCCCCGAAGGATTGCTCCCGCCATCCTCTGCCCGGCTGGAAGAGAAGGCGGAAAAAGCCCTGGTCGAAGAAGGAGCCTAGCCCAATGGCAGATACGCACGACATCATCCTGGATGCCCGGCTGGTCACCAAGCGCTTCGGCGGCCTGATGGCTGTCCGCCACGTTGATCTGCAAGTCCGGCGGCAGACCATCGCCAGCCTGATCGGCCCTAATGGGGCGGGCAAAACCACCTTCTTCAACTGCGTCACCGGCTTTTACACCCCGGAAGAAGGTTCGATCGTCTTTGAGGGCAAGTCCATCAAGGGCCTGCGCCCGGACCAGATCGTGCAGCGGGGTATCTCGCGCACGTACCAGAACATCCGCCTCTTTGGCGCCATGACAGTCCTGGAGAACCTGCTGGTGGGGATGCATCCCCACCTCCGTTCCGGCCCTATCGGCGCGATCCTGCACGATCCGCGCACCCGCCACGAAGAGCACCACGCCCTGGCGGAGGCGGTGCGGACGCTGGAGTTCATCGGGCTGGAAGGTCAGGGCGATACCCTGGCCGCCAACCTGCCCTATGGCTCGCAGCGCCGCCTGGAGATCGGGCGCGCGCTGGCCAGCGAGCCCCGGCTGCTCCTGCTGGATGAGCCGACCGCCGGCATGAACCCCCAGGAAACCGAAGACCTGATGATCTTCATCCGCCGGTTGCGGGACGAGCGCGGCCTGACCATCTTCCTGATCGAGCATGACATGCGCCTGGTGATGGGCATCTCCGACCATGTAACGGTGCTGGAATACGGGCGCAAGATCAGCGAAGGCACGCCGGCCCAGGTTCAGGCCGACCCGCATGTGATTGCCGCCTACCTGGGCACCACCCTTGAAGGCGAAGAAAACGCAGAAGAAGCCCTGGCCTAGTGGCCCGTGCAGGCCGCACAGGATCGGATAGAACACTATGGCGCTGCTGGAAGTCAGGAACATCCACACCTATTACGGCAAGATTCACGCCCTCAAGGGAATCACCCTGGATGTGGACCAGGGGCAGATCGTCACGCTGATCGGCGGCAATGGCGCGGGCAAAACCACCACCCTCAACACCATCTGCGGCATCACGCCCGCCGCTTCCGGCGAGATCCTGCTCAATGGCGAGAACATCACGCGCAAACGCCCCCATGAGATCGTCGCCCTGGGTGTTGGCCAGGCCCCGGAAGGCCGCAAGATCTTCACCCGCCTGACCGTCCGCGAGAATCTGGAGATGGGTGCTTACTCCAGGCAGGATGCGGCCGGCATCGCCAGGGATATGGAGTTCGTGTTTGAGACCTTCCCCCGCCTTAAGGAACGCGAGACCCAGCTCGGCGGGACGCTCTCCGGCGGCGAGCAGCAGATGCTCGCCATCGGCCGCGCCCTGATGGGCCACCCGCGCATCCTGCTGCTGGATGAGCCCAGCATGGGGCTGGCGCCGCTCCTGGTGCGGGACATCTTCAAAATCATCCAGTATCTCAACCACGACCAGGGCACGACCATCCTGCTGGTGGAACAAAACGCGAACATGGCGCTCGCGGTAGCCAACCGCGGCTACGTCCTGCAGACGGGGCAGATCATGCTGGCGGATTCGGCTGCCGCCCTGCACGAAAACGAGATGGTGCGCAAGGCTTACCTGGGCGAATAGCCCCGGATAGGTTGGCATCAACGCGGGGGCGTGCGGCACAGGGCATGCCCCCGTGTTATTCTGGCCGCGGAATGGGTTCCCCGCCTGATCGCAACCTTCGGCGCGCAGGCGCGTTACAATACACAGCGCAACGTTAGCGATCGCAGTGAGGCTGCCCGTTGAACGAGACCCTTCCGCTGGTCATCACTCTACTCCTCATGATCCTGGCCGTGCTGGCATCCCTGATACCGATGATCCCCGGCCCGGCCCTGGTGTGGGCTATCGGGCTGCTGTACGCCGTGCTGACCGGCTTCGCGCGCGTCAGCACGCTGGCCATCATCATCATGACCGCCCTGATGCTGCTTGGCTCCACCTCCGGCTGGTGGATGCAGATTCTCGGCATGAAGGCCAGCGGAGGAAGCTGGGTGGGCGTGTTCGGCGGGCTGGTCGGCGGCCTGATCGGCTCATTCGCCATTCCCATCCCGATCGTGGGAACGCTGATCGGCGTGGTGGCCGGCACGCTGCTGGTTGAGCTGCTGCGCGTCGGTGACGCAAAAGAAGCTGCGAAAAGCGGCAGGATCGCCCTCAAGGGCTACCTGCTCACGCTCCTGACCGAGACCGGCATCAGCGCCCTGATCGTGATCGTGTTCGCCATCGCCGCGATCTGAACCGCCCCGGTCGGGGAGCGCCTCACGTTCCTACCACCGCGCTGCGCCGCTCCATCAGGATCGTGTCGTGCCACACACCCTGCAGTTGCCCGATCCGTTCCCGGAAGCCGACTTCACGAAAGCCGCATGCCCGGTGCAGAGCCAGGCTGGCGGCGTTTTCGCGGAAGATGCCCGCCTGCAACGTCCAGATGCCTGCTGCTTCCGACGCCTCGATCAGCGCAGTGAGGAGCCGGCGGCCCACCCCCTGCCGGCGCGCACTGCTGCGCACATACAGGCTGACATCCGCAACCCCGGCGTATACGCTCCGCGCCGACACCGCAGTCAGCGCCGCCCAGCCCAGCACGCTGCCGTTATCACGCGCTACCAGGCGGCAATCGAGCCGGTGGGCGGCATTCCACACCGCCCAGGTAGGTACTTCAACCTCAAACGTAGCAAGCCCGGAATCGATCCCTTCCCGGTAGATGGCGGCAACCTCCGGCCAGTCGTCCGGCTGCATGGCGTCAATCGTCACCATTGCTCTCCCCCTCACCTGCCAGCGGCTCCACGCTTTGTTCGGAACGAATGCCAGCCGCATCCAACCCGGTGCCACAACCCCGCGGTTCGGAACCGGTCTTGTCGCGTGCCAGGCGGCCATTGTATACTCACCGCCAAGATCACAGCCAGTCAATGAGGCCAGCCAATGTCCAACGATCCCCTCAGCCGTCGCAGCGATGAGCAAACCATGCAGGAAGCGGGCCGCCTGCCTCCCGGCCAGGCGCTCACGCGCAAGTTCCCGGTCCTGCACTACGGCCCGATCCCGGCATTTGATGAAGCCACCTGGACGCTGCGCGTCTTCGGTGAGGTTGCCGCCGAAACGGAGTGGACCTGGGCGGAGTTCACCCGCATTCCCACCGTCACGGTAACCGTGGACATCCACTGCGTCACCGGGTGGAGCAAGTTCGATACCACCTGGGAAGGCCCGCGCTTCCGTGATTTCTTGCAGTTGGTGGAGGTCACTCCGGCCGCGCAGTACGTCATCGTCCACGCCGAGCACGGGTTCACCACCAACCTGCCGCTGGGCGCCCTGCTGGAGGACGATGTGCTGCTGGCGTGGAAGTACGCCGGCCAGCCGCTGGAACCGGAGCACGGCTATCCCCTGCGCCTGGTGGTGCCCCAGCGCTACTTCTGGAAAAGCGCCAAGTGGGTGCGCGGGCTGGAATTCAGCCGGGAAGATCGCCCCGGATTCTGGGAACAGGCCGGTTACCACAATGAAGGCGACCCGTTCAAGGAACAGCGCGCCCGGTCGGACGTGAAGCGTCTCTAGCCCAACTACGAAGAGTGCCGGGTGGAGGGAGTCCCCCGCCCGGCACGCGACACCCTGCCGTCAGACTTGATGTTACCGGCTGCGACCAACAGCGTTCAATTCACGACCAATCCGGACGCAGGG
>CAZGYW010000348.1:0-3927 GCA_964530495.1 uncultured Anaerolineae bacterium | reverse complement strand
CCGTCCACGCCCCCGCCGTGATTGTCTGCGTGGCGCTGTTGTATACCCGGCACCCGCGTGCCTCCGTCCGGTGGATCAGCTCCACCACCCTGCTCTGGATCCCCAGCCACAGTTCAGATAAATTAATCATGTTCTTTCCTCGTGGCCTCTGTGGTTATCTTTTAATCTTAAACATATCTTCGATCGACGGCTGCCCGCGGAACGCCAACTGCATCCCGCTGTCCTTGCTCCAGCTCGCCGCCTCGATAAACTGCAGCTCCGGCGAGATCAGCTTCGTCACATCCGCGTTGCCCGGGATCACGTCGGTCAGCCTCACCCACACCCCCACCGGCGGCGCGTACTCGTCCAACGCCGCGAAGATCTTGTCCATCAGCACCCCGTCCCGGTTGATCCGGTACAGCACCGACGTGCTGGCTGGCTCCTCCCACACCCGCAGCCGGCGGTCGATATCCACCGCGCACAGCAGCCGCCGCCCGTTCGCCCCCCCGGCCTTCAGCAGCTCCTCGATCTCCCCCAGCGTCAGCGTGTCCCCGTCCCGGTAGCTGGGCAGGATGATCCCGCTGTCCTCCTCCACGTCAATCCCGGTGATGAACTCGCCGTACGTCCCCGCCAGCTCGCGGATCTGGTAGGTCGATTCTAGGTTGTTGTTGACCGAGATCACGAACGGCATATCCGCGTCCGGCGACCGCGCCACCCAGTCTGCCCCATCGTAGATACGCAAGAACCCGCCCGTGTATCCCAGCCCCTCGTTGACATTGATAATGTAGTAATTGCTCGCGTCCGGGCTGCCGCTCCGGCTCACCTGCACGCAGTAATCCTTCGCTGGGTCCATGTTCTTCTCGGCCGCGAACGTCCCCGCGACCCACGCCAGGCTGGTTGTCAGGCTGCTCCCCGCGATGTTCACCGACCCCAGCGCGCTCCCCGTCGGCGCGTCGGTCGAGTCGTCCGCCTGGTACAGGCTCAGCACCAGGTTGTCCGCCGGGCTTCCGGCCTTTTTTGCATAGACGGATAACCCCAGCGCGTTCAGGCTCCGCCCTGAGAGCGTCACCACCTGCATCATCTTCGTGTTCGCGCTCGTCGATCCAACGATCTGCTCCGTCGCGCTTGTCGTCGCGTAGGTCACCCCCGGCGCCGATGCGATCGAGGCATACCGCCAGTCCAATGTCGACCACCAGCCGCGGCACAGCAGCGTCGCGCTCTGGCTGTTATCAGCCCCGCTGTAGGTCACCCGCCCCCGCGGGCTGCCGAAGCTCGAGGCCACCCCCTGCGGCCATTTCCGGCTCGCCAGGATCGCCGCCCGCCGCGCCTCTGCCGCCGCGTCGCTCAGCCCCCCCTGGCTGCTCAAAAATTCCTTCGTCCCAAACTCGGCGATCGAGTCTGCGTCGCTCGCCCAGCTCGTTGTCTTGCGCTGGCCCACCGTCTGCGTCCCCGGCTGCACGTACGAATAGGCCACCGCCACTTTGTTGCTCATCGCCGCCAGGCTCGTCCCCACCTCGATCGCCCCCACCCGCACCCGCGCATCGTGCACGTACCCCCACCACAGCGCGGTTCCGCGCTCGTTCTCGATCCTCACCGGGCAGCGCAGCAGCTCGATCATTTCCCACAGCTCGTCTGGCGAGCCGAAGACCGTGATCGACGCCTCCGCGCATCCTCCGATCGCGTTCCACTGCATCGAGTTCACCCGGTAGTCCAGCCCGGGCGGAGTCAGCTTTGCCACAAATCCCCGGCTCTGGAATGACACCCTCAGGCTCATAAGGTTGTCCTCCGTGGTTTGTACCATAATTTCATCGTCAGATAGTTGTTGATAATCGATGAGTGGTCGATCGTGCACCATGCCAGGTGGTGGATGCGCTGGTTGCAGCCCTGCACCAGCCAGATCCCGGATCCCCCTGTGTCAACAAACGGGTTCCCGATCCGGTATGGAGACCCGGCCTCTTTGGTGTAGATCTGCCGCTCCAGGCCCTCGCTGTAGATGATCGTCTCGCCCTTGATGTTGATATCCTCTGTCCCCAGCCGGATATACCCCTGCAGCGGGATCCAGTACAGCGTATCCAGGTTCACGTCCCCGCCGGTGGCGCTGTAGGCCACCAGCTGCAGCGATAGCTCGGTCAGCGTGCCGCTGCTCGGCAGCGTGTCCTGGTCCGGCCGCAGCCGCAGGTCGCCCAGCTCTACCAGCATCTCTCCGTTGGCGTACACCCATCCTGTCTCTGCCAGCGGCTCCAGGTTCGTGTCGCTCCGGATCCGCACCTTAACCTTGAGGTCCGCTAGCGGCGCGCTGGCGAACCGCACAAAAAATTTCCAGTGGTCGCCCTGGTAGCCGGATAACTCAAAGGGGTAGTATACCCGCCCCTCCGTGGCGGCCGTCAGCGGCAGCGTCGTGTAGTAGCCGTTGTTGCAGGTGCTGTCGCTGTAGTCCGTCAGGCTGGTGTCCGAGCTGAAATTTTCCAGCTCCACGTGCGTGTTGATCAGCGTCGCCCCGTTGTACCCGATCTGGTGCCCAAACACCAGGTGCGTCGCGTCTCCCACCCCGGTCGTTGTGTAGCTCACCAGTTCCATCTTGATCGGCGCCGGCAGTTCAGTGGCGATGTCGTTGACGCCGTCGATATCCACGTAGTTGTACCGGTCGTTCGGCGATGTCCCGACCTGGTCCGCCGAGTTGTAGATGTTGATCCCTGTCGTCAGGTCCGTGCCGTTGCCATTGGTCAGCGGCACCGCCACCCAGTCGACCGCCTCCCAAAACCCGCTGTGCGAGATCACAACCGTCGCCTTCACCTGGTCGCGTTTCCACCGCGCCTCCAGCTTCGGGTTCAGCGCCACTGTCCCGTCCAGTACCTCGGTTTTGTAAACCGTGCTCGAATCGATCGACCAGCACAGGTACACCCGGCTCGTGCTGCGCCGGTTGCGCGCCGCTTCCAGCAGCCGGATGATCGACTGCTTAAACGCGATCCGCGCTGCGCTCGTCGCTGCGTAATATAAAATCTCAAACGAATCCGTCACGCTCGCGGCTGGGTCCTGCGCTGCCTGCGGGAAAAACCCGTCCAGCACCGCGCATCCCCCCGTCTGGAAGTTCACCGTCGTCGATCCCCAGCTCAGATATAACTGCATCGTCATAATCTCTCCTTAGCATCTTACCCCTGCACCATCTCCGCGATCCGCCTGGCCAGCAGCTCCACGTCCACCCCGCTCGCCAGGTTCGCGTTTACGGTGATGTTCACCGTATTTCCACTGGCGGCCGCGCCTGTCCCGGCGCCTGCCATTCCAACGGTAAATCCGTTCAATCCGCTCCCGAAATCCGTTGCCAGAGCCTGGTTGATGCTCCGCTCCACCGCGTCAAATGCCGCGTTAAACCCGATCCCCAGCCCCTGGGCCATGTTCTCCCCGATCTCGCCGAAGACCTTGCTCGGGCTGCCGATCCCCAGCGCCTCTTTCGCGGTTTGGATCAGGTTCGCGAACAGCCGCTTAACCTGGTCGAACAGCCAGTCCTCCAGCGCCAGGATCCCCTCCCACACCCCGCGAACGATATCCCCGCCGATCGACAGGATATCTCCCCACAGGTCGCGGATCCCCTGCACGAACGAGTTAATCACCGTCGTCGCCCCCTCGATCACCGGGCTCAGGTTGTCGATCAGCCCCTGCCCCAGCACCGTGATCAGCTCCACCGCCGCCTCTATGATCATGTACTCCAGCTCGATCAGCGTCGTGTAGATCGCCGTCACGATCTGCGGGATATACGGCACCAGCACCGGGATCGCCTGCACCAGCCCCACCGCCAGCGCGATGATCAGATCCAGCGCCGCCTGCACCAGCAGCGGCAGGTTCTCCAGCAGCGTCAGCACGATCTGCGGGATGATCCCGATGATCGCCGGGATCAGCGTCGGCAGAGATCGGAAGAGCACACGTCTGAACTCCAGTCACCGCTCATTATCT
>CAZGYW010000347.1:0-3944 GCA_964530495.1 uncultured Anaerolineae bacterium | reverse complement strand
CACCTTAACCTGAGGATAGCGGGCAATCACCTGGTCGATCATGCCGAAGAACACGCTGGGATCGAGCTTGGATCTGGCCGCAATCTGCGGGCCGGCGATCCCCAGGCCAAGCTGGAGATCTTCCTCATTGCCCACCAGCACATCCACATGCTCCACGATGCGGCTAACCACGGACTGGGCGCGCTCCGGCCCGCCCCAGATGTTCCACAGCTTGGCCCGGTAGTTGAGATCGAAGGACGTGACCGCGCCAGCGGCTTTAGCGGCCTGCATCGCCTCGATGATCACTTCCCCCGTCGTCTCGGAGAGCGCGGCGAAGATCCCGCCGCTGTGCAGCCAGCGCACCCCGTTCGCCAGGATCGCGTCCCAGTCAAAGTCGCCGGGCTTGAGCTGCGCCGCCGCCTCATTGGCGCGGTTGTAGAACACGACCGGCGCGCGCACGCCGTACCCCCGGTCGCTGTACACCGTCGCCATGTTCGGCCCGTTCACGCCGTTGTGGGCGAAATGCCTGTAAAAGGGGCGGATGCCCATCGCCCGCACCCGCTCGGCGATCAGGTCGCCGATAGGATAATCCACCATGGCCGAGACAATCCCCGTCCGTAGCCCGAAGCAGTTCGCCAGGTTGGCCGCCACGTTATACTCGCCGCCGCTGGGATGCACCTGCCACTCCGTCGCCTTGCGGAAAGGGATAATGCCGGAGTCGACACGGTGGTTCAGCGCCCCCAGCGACACCAGGTCCAGCGTGCCATCCTGTGGGATATGAAGCCCTGCTGTCATCGTCACGTTCCTTTCAGCCCTGCCTGATGCTGTCTCTCAGACAGTCCGCCCGTCGCCAGCACCACGCTACGCATCCATGTCAATCACGCACTTGACGGTGGCGGGATCGCTCAACAGCTCATCAAAAAGGCCCGGCCCTTCGTCAAACGACGCCCGGCGGTTGACCAGCACATCCGCGGCGATCTTTCCATCCGCCAGCATCTGCAGCGCGCGCTGGAAATCGCGCACGTTCATGCCGTATGTGCCGAACACGCGCAGCTCACGGGTGACAATCGCCTGCATATCCACTTCGATGATCTTCTGGTTGTTGCCGATCCAGATCAGCGTCCCGCCGTCGCGGATCGCCGCCAGCGACTGCGCCACGGTGGAGGACAGTCCGACCGCCTCAAAGACATGGTCGAAACCCTGCCCGCCCGTAGCCTCCGCCACAAACTGGCTGAAATCCCGCGCCTGCGGGTTGACCGTAGCGGTGGCGCCCATCTGCTCCGCGATGCGCAGGCGCGCATCACTCACATCGCTGACCACGACCTCCCGCGCCCCGGCGATGCGCAGAACCTGCATCGTCAGCAGCCCGATCGTGCCGCCGCCGATGACCAGCACGCGGTCATAGGGCTGGATGTGCGCCATGCTCACCGCATGCACGGCCACCGCGGTCGGCTCCGTCAGGGCGCCCGCCAGGTAGGAGAGGCTGGCCGGCATGGCATACAGGTTGCCGCGTGGCACGACAACATACTCCGCATAGGCGCCGGGCAGGTTCATCCCGATCAGCCGGCGCACCGTTTTCCCGGTGGCAGGATCGGGGCGGTAAATCAGCGGCTGGATGGCCACCCGCTGCCCGACGGGCACATCTGCCGCGGCTTCCCCGGTGGCAACCACGTCGCCGCTCGCTTCATGCCCCATGATCAGCGGCGGCTGGCGGCGCCCCGTTTTACCCGTGTAGCCGTGCAGGTCGGAGCCGCACACGCCCGCCGCGCGCACGCGGATCAGAACGTCATCCGGGTGCTCCAGGGCGGGAACGGGAAGCTCCTGCATTTCCTGCCGGTTGTAATCCGTGAACTTCAACGCTTTCATCGTGGTGGGAACCATACCCTCATCCTTTGACCGCTCCGGCCGTTAATCCGGACACAATATACCGCTGCATGAAGATGGTGACGACCAGCACCGGGACGGTAATCAGGACGGAAGCCGCCATCAGCCCACCCCAGTCGATGCTGGCGTAGGAGATGAAGTTGAAGATCGCGACGGGCAGCGTCCGGGTGTCGTCACCGGCCAGCACCAGTGAGAACATGAAGTTGTTCCACGAGAAGATAAAGGACATGATCGTCGCCGTCAGGATGGCCGGGACGGAGAGGGGCAGCACAATCCGCAGGAACGCCCCCAGGATCGTCGCCCCATCGATCCGGGCCGACTCCTCAATCTCCAGCGGCAGACCCTCAAAGAAGGGCACCATCACCCACACCGTGAACGGCATCGAAACCAGCATGTGGCTCAGGATCAGGGCGGTGTAGGTGCCGTTCAACCCGATCCGGCTGAACAGGATAAACCACGGCACAAGGAAGGTGATGCCCGGCACAATACGCGCCGCCAGCAGGATGACGCCCAGCCAGTCGTACCCGAAACGCGCAATGGCATAGGCGGCCGGCAAGCCCAGCAGCAGGGACAGCCCGGTCGAGAAGATGGCGACGATGAAGCTGTTCACCATGAAATTCAGGAAGTTGTACTGCGAGAAGATATTGTCGTAATTCCGGGTCGTCGGGGTGAAGGCCAGCTCCGGGGTGATGATGTCGATCTGGCGCTGGAACGAGGCCAGTGTCATCCAGATGAACGGGAACGCGAAGATGACCAGCACGATCAGGATAATGGCCACCCGGAGGGCCTGCAAGAGCTGCTTGCGCCGGTGCGCCCGCTGCTTGAGCGCCAGTGACGCCTCCAACATGGCGCTGTGTATATCTGTGCTTGCGCGTTGATCGGCCATGGCTACATCGCCTGCCTTTCGCTGATGGTTCTGCGGATCTGCAGGAAGATCACGCTGACGCCCAGCACGATGGCGAAGAAGACAACCAGCAGCGCCGAGGCCTGGCCCAGCCGGAAATACTCAAACGAGCGCAGGTAGGCGAGCGTGTTCAGTGTTTCGGTGGCAAAACCGGGGCCGCCGCGGGTCATCGTATAGATGATGTCGAACGTCTTGAGCGCCTCGATCGAGCGCAGCAGCAGCGCGGTGAGCAGCGTGGGCACCAGCAGCGGTAGCGTTACATAGAAGAAACGCTGAAGGGTGTTAGCGCCATCCACCAGCGCGGCCTCATAGGGATCATCGGGCAGCGACAGCAGGCCGGCCAGCGCGATCAGGGCCATCATCGGCGTCCACTGCCAGACGTCGACCGTGATCAGCACCCCCAGGGCCTGGTCACGCGACCCCAGCCAGGGCTGCGGCGTCAGCCCCAGGTTGCGCAGGATCAGGTTGAACACCCCGACGGTCGGCTCCAGCATCAGCAGCCAGGCCATGCCGACCGCGACCGGCGTGGCGACCATCGGCAGCAGGATCAGGGTCTTAGCCAGCGGTTGGCCCGGGAAGGCATCCCGGAGCAGCAGCGCGATCCCGATGCCAAACACCAGCTCAAACGCGACCGCCGCCACCGAAAAGAGCAGCGTGCGCCCTACCGCCGGGTAAAAGCGGCCATCGCTTGTGAAAAGCTCGATGTAATTCTTCAGCCCGACTGGCTGGGGCGGCGTGACGGCCGACCCGGTCCACTCATGGAAGCTCAGGTAAGTGTTGTAGATCAGCGGGAAGATCATCATTGAAATGATGAACAGCACCGCCGGCAGGATGAACAGCAGTTCTTTCCAGTGCCGGTGCAGGTAACGCAGGACGACACCTCGGTCTTGCTCCAGATGCTGTGCAGAAGCCATGGGATTGTCCTTACGTATCAGTGACAACAAGCATTAGAAGGGTCTGCCCCTGCAGGAGCAGACCCTCCGGATGTGTCGCTGTCCAGCCGGTGTTACTCGAGGCCGGCCGCTTCTTCTTCGAGGAAGGCCTGGAAGGCCGCATCCGCTTCCGCCAGGGACGCATCCAGGTCACCGCCTTCGATCGAGACCACGATCGGCAGGCCCACGATGTCACGCGCTTCGCCAACGCGGATCACGCGCGGGCGGTCAAACCCGACGCCAAC
>CAZGYW010000346.1:0-3947 GCA_964530495.1 uncultured Anaerolineae bacterium | reverse complement strand
AGAGTGTGGAGAGCGTGGGACGCGACCTGCTGAACGAGCTTCCGGCGCTGACCAAAGGACAGGCGATCATCTCCGGATCGGCGGTCAACACGCCGATGCTGTGCCAGATCCGCCGCCGGCACACACCGGATGGTGGCGGGGACGAGTATGCGCCTGAGATGTGGACGAAGTATTTCGATGAGGCGCAGCAGCGGCAGCGCGAGCGGGATTCCGCGCCGGTGCAACAGCCGCGCCGGACGTCACGCCTGTTCAAGAACTGAGAGGCGCATTGCCCGGAATGGGTGATTGTGCCAACAGAGTGTCGATAAATGCCGCGATCTGCGCGATCAGCGCCGGCAACGCCGCCTCGACCGGGGCGGAGAGCTGCTCACCGAAGTCGTAGACTGAGGCGGTGACGGTCCACAGCCAGGCGGGCGGAACCCGGCCAAAGAGGGCATGGGTGTAAGCCAGCAGGGCTTCCGGCGGCTGGTGATGGTGGAGGCTATCGGTTGCGGAGGCCTTGGCATAGAGCGGCCGCATCGCGATCTGACCCGGCGAGTCGCCGCTGCTGGCATCGATCAGGATCAGGTACGAGGCGCGGCTGATTGGCTCGGAGAGATCCATGGTGAGCTGGTGGCAGGTATGGATTTCGACGTTGGTCGGCCACTGCCGCGAGTCGCGCAGGCGTTCAGCCGCCTGCCAGCCCAGGCCATCGTCACCGCGCAGGGTGTTCCCGTAGCCGATCACGAGAATCAGGGGAGTGTCACGAGGAGCCTCGGTTTGAGGCTCCTCGCTTCTGTGAGCGCTGTCAGCCACGTTTCGCTTCGTCAAGCAGGCTGCCATCCGGCCCGACAAGCTGGACGTGCAGGGCCAGCTCGTTCTGGGCATGGGTGGAGCAGCTCAGGCAGGGGTCGAACGTGCGGACGACCGCTTCCACGCGGTTGAGCATCCCCTCGGTGAGGTTATTGCCGTCCACATAGCGGTGGGCCACCTGCTGGACGCTGCGATTAAGCGCCAGGTTGTTGTGGGTGGTGGAGACGATCAGATTGCCCCAGGTGATGCGGCCCTGGTCATCGACTTTGTAGTGGTGCATCAGCGTGCCGCGCGCGGCCTCCACGACGCCGATGCCTTCCAGGTTGTTTGGCTCGGCATAGGCGCGCACCTTCTTGCTCAGGATATCCGGCTCGTTGAGCAGTTCCTCGATGCGCTCAACGGCATAGACACACTCAATCAGCCGCGCATAGTGGAAGTAGAACGAGCTGAGAACGACACGGCGATCCAGCTGGCGGAATTCCGCCCATTCCTGATCCGCCAGCGGGGTGCCGCAGGTGTCCACGATGTTCAGGCGGGCCAGCGGGCCGACCCGGTAGATCCCGTCCGGGTAGCCGCGTGGCTTGTAGTACGGGAACTTGGTGAAAGTCCACGGCTCAACCGCCTCGCCGATGTAATCCCCATAGAACCTGGGCTTGATGCCGGGCAGGATCACCTGGCCACGCTCGTCGACCATGCGCAGGTTGCCGCCGTACATCTCCAGCCCGCCGGTGCGGTTATCCACCATCCCGAAGAACATGGTGGGGAAGTTACCAAAGGTCCGGATTTCCTGCCCATAGTTTTCCATCGTGCGCTTGAACCAATCGATGTTGCGGCGCATGAGGTTGAGGATGTCCGGGACTTCGGCCAGGATGCGCTGGCGCACTTCGTCAGTGAGCGGCTCCGCCACACCGCCGGGCACAATCCAGATCGGGTGCAGGCGCTTGCCGGCAATCCACTCGATGATCTGCTGGCCAAAGCGGCGCAGCCGCACGCCATCTCTGGCGACTTCCGGGTGCGATTCGATCAGGCCGAAGATGCTGCGCTTGCGCGGGTCGGATTCCATACCCAGCAGAAAATCGGGGGAAGACAGGTAGAAGAAGCTCAGCGCATGCGACTGGAGGATGGACGCCAGGTTGACGATGCGACGCAGCTTACGCGCCGGGTAGGGGATGCTGACGGCCATGATCTGGTCGCAGGCTTTGGCCGAGGCCATGGCATGACTGATCGTGCAGATGCCGCAGATACGCCCCATGATGCCCGGCATTTCGTAGAACGGGCGGCCCTCGATGAACTTCTCAAAGCCGCGGTACTGGGTGACGTGGAACTGCGCGTCCGCGACGGCCCCGGTCTCGTCAAGCTGGATGGTGACTTTCGAGTGACCTTCGATGCGGGTGATCGGATCGATCACGATTTGTTTGGTCATGGGTATTCTCCTAAGCGCCGGGCCGTGTGCGCTCAATCAGGTCAGGCTTGCGCCCGGCCACGAGCTCCGTCAGGACGTAGTAGATGGTGTCAGCGGAGGGCGGGCAGCCCTGAACGAAGACGTCAACCGGGACGATTTCATGGATCGGCTTGACGTAGGGTAGCAATCTGGGCACAACCTGGTCGGGAACCTGTGGCTGCAGGTCAACGTTCTCCAGGTAAGCACGCGCTTCCACATCCTTAACCTTGAATGGGTTACGCATGGAGGGCACATTGGCGGCTACGGCGCAATCCCCCAGGGCGACCAGAATCCTGGTGTGGGCACGAATTTTCCTGATCTTCTCCAGGTCATCGGTGCTGCTGACGGCCCCTTCCACAATGGCGACGTCTACCTCTTCCGGAAAATCCTTCATGTCCACCAGGGGGCTGTAGACCACGTCAATGACGTCGGCCAGTTCAATCAGGCGCTCGTCCATGTCGATCAGGGACATATGGCAGCCGGAGCAGCCGTCCAGCCAGACTGTAGCGACGCGTACTTTGCTCACTTCTTGGCCTCCCGCATCCTTGACAGGTAAGGCAGGAACTCCTGCCGCTTGACCATCTCGCCGACTGACCGGCCTTTTTCAACGATGGCGCCAACCGGGCACATATTGACGCACTTGCCGCAGCTTGTGCAGGTGTCCGATTCGCCCCACGGGATGTCCAGATCTGTGATCACGCGGGCCTCGATGCCGCGCCCCTTGATATCCCACACGTGCGCGCCTTCGATCTCGTCGCAGACCCGAACACAGCGCATGCAGAGCACGCAGCGGTTGCGGTCAATGACGAAGCGCTCGTGGGTCATATCCACCTGGCGGACCGGCTCCAGGTTCGGGAAGCGCACATGATCCATCCCCAGATGCAGTGCCAGGTTCTGCAATTCGCAGTGACCGTTGGAGACGCAAACCGCGCAGATGTGGTTGCCTTCAGCGAAGAGCAGCTCGATGATCATGCGCCGGTAGTTGCGCAGGCGCTCGGTGTCGGTATAGACCTCCATACCCTCTTCTGCGTAGGTCACGCAGGCGGAGACCAGCTTGTTCCAGCCTTTGACTTCCACCAGGCACAGGCGGCACGCACCGGGCAGGGAGAGGTTTTCCACCCGGCACAGCGTGGGGATGTAGATGCCGTTCTCCTGCGCCAGCTCCAGGATGGTTTCGTCCTCGTGAGCGCCGATGTCACGCCCGTCGATCTTCAGTGTCTTAATCCGTGAACGACCCATGGCTCACCTCTCTACGATTTCGCCGCTGCAGGCGCATCAGTCAACAGCTCCAGATATTCGTCACGGAAGAATCGGAGCGTGCTCAGGACAGGGTTGGGCGCGGACTGGCCAAGACCGCACAGGCTGGTGCTCTGGACGAGGTCACACAGCTCTTCCAGCAGCGCAAGGTCAGCCAGCGTCGCGTTGCCCTGGCTGATCTTGTCCAGCAGGTGGTACATCTGGGCGGTGCCGACCCGGCATGGAATGCACTTGCCACAGGATTCGGTCATGCAGAATTCCATGAAGTACTTGGCTACATCGACCATCGAGGAGGTGGCGTCCATGACGATCATGCCGCCGGACCCCATGATCGATCCAAGATTGCGCAGCGAATCGTAATCCACCGGCGTATCCATGTGCTCTACGGGAATGCAGCCCCCCGATGGCCCGCCGGTCTGAATGGCTTTGAAGCCGGCTTCACCGGTGGTGCCGCCGC
>CAZGYW010000345.1:0-3958 GCA_964530495.1 uncultured Anaerolineae bacterium | reverse complement strand
TCGCCGCCGCGTCCAGCGCGTAGCCCTCCAGCCGCAGCGCATCCCCGTTGGCCGCCGTGAAACGCAGGTCGAGCGCCGCAGTGGGCGCGGTGGCCGCCTCTCCCGGCGCGGCGTAAGTCACGAAGCGCACCCGGCCCACCCACTCCGAACTGATCTCAAACGCCCCGGCGTTCAGCGCGCCTTCCACAACCCCGTTCGGATCGCGCTCGCGCTCGCCCCAGTACAGGACATAAATCCGGCGGTGGTCGCGCAGGATTGTGTCCACCTCGGCCCGCGTGGCCGCGTCATCCCCGCCCAGGCCGCGCGGCAGCGGGTAGACGGGCGCCGCGCCGCGGTAGTAGTAGGCCCACACCTCGCCCTGGCCGGGGCCGTTGAGGATCACGGCGTCCTCCGGCCCGGCGGTTGCGACGGCAGCCGCCATGCGCCGGTAGTCGTCGCGCTGGAAGGCGGAATCGGTGTACAGGGCAGGCAGCGCCCCGATCAGGGTCACGGCCAGCGTAGCGCTGGCGGCAATCGCCACCGCGCGCGAAGCGGCACAGCGATCGCGCCATAACGCAGCCAGGCCCGCGCCCAGCCACACGGCGAGCGCACTCGCCGCCGGGGTAAGCTGCTTGATGTCGTCCGGCTGGAGGCGCAGGGCGGCGAACGCGCCGAGCGTCACGGCGGCCCACACGGCGGGCAGGGCCAGCAGCGGGCGTTCCCGGCGCAGGTGGAGGCCCATCGCGGCGCCGGCCAGCGCGGCGAAGATCGCCGGCCAGGGTGGGTTGCTCAGCGTCAGGCCGAAGGCGGCGGTGGCGAGCAGCTGGGCGGGGGGTGTCCCGGCCCCGCTGCTCGGCCAGGTGGTCACCTGGCGGATTGCTTCCCCGGCCCACGGCGCGAAGAGCAGCAGGCCGATGGCGTTCAGGGCGGCGTAGCGCAGCAGCGGCGCGCGGCGGCGGGAGCGCAGCCCCCACCACGCCAGGAAGATCGCGCCCTGAGCCAGCATGGTCAGCGGGTAGGCGTACTGGGTGTACAGCCCGGCGGCGTTGATCAAGGCCAGGGCAAGTCCCCTTCCCTCCGCGCCGCGTGGGGGAAGGGGCCGGGGGATGGGGGGGGCCAAACGCTCCTGGGCCTGTATCCACACGACCAGCGCCCACATCCCCGCCGCGGCCCACAGGCCGAGCAGGGCGTACATCCGCGCTTCCTGGGCGTAGTAAATCGCAAACGTGTTGGCCGCCAGCAGCAGCGCCGCAAGCGCGCCCGCGTCCGGCCCGAACAGGCGCCTGCTCAGCGCGAAGGTCAGGGCTATCGTCAGGATGCTCGCCAGCGCGGAGGGGAAGCGCAGCGCGAACTCGCTCGTTCCGGCCAGCGCCGTCCAGCCCTTGAGGAGCAGGTAGTAGCCCGGCGGGTGGATGTCCGCCGCGGCGTTGGTCAGGATGGCGCCCGGCGCGCGGGTCGTCATGGCTACACTGGCGCCCTCGTCATTCCACAGCGATTGGCTGCCCAGGTGGTGGAAGCGCAGCCCGGCTGCCAGCAGCAGGACGAGCACCAGCACCACCGGCCACAGGGCGCGGCGGGCGGGCGGCGGTTGGATGGCGCACTGCGGGCGGGGAACGGTCATGGCCTCTCCATCAGGGCGGCGCAACGGGCAGGCTGCGGCAAGTGCCCGGTTTGCTCTTTTTTACCTGAGGCCAGCCTGTTATACAATGAGTGTGAACACCGTATGCTCTCGTAATGCTCGATCGGTTCATCAGCAGGGGGGGCAAAAAAATGATTGCAGAGCACTTCAGGATTCTGGTTGATTACAATTATTGGGCAAATCATCAACTCTGGGACTGCGTGCTGGGTCTTTCGGATGCGCAGCTCACCAGCCGGGACAACTGCTTCGATCGGTCCGTGCAGGAGGAAGTGGTCGAAATCCTCAACGCGGAGTGGCTGTGGATGGCGCGCCTGCGTGGCGTTTCCCCCACCTCTACCCTCACCGCGGAGATTCTGCCGGGCCGGGAGGCAGTTCGGGAGCGGTGGGCCGGGGTAGAAGCGGATTTGCGCGTCTACCTCAAGAACATTCGCGAGGCGCAGCTCAGCGAGATCATCACCTACACGACCACCAGAGGCGTGCCGCAGCGTAACGCCCGCTGGGAGATCCTGGCACACATCTTCAACCACAGCACGGATTACCGCTCCCGGGTGCTGATGATGCTGGCCCTGCTGGGCGTGCAGGCGCCCTCGATTGAACTGCTGGACTACCTGCGGGATAACAAGCAGCTGCGCGAGCGGATCGCGATGGAGTCGTTTCACAAGGAAGCGCCGATCTAGATCAGTGCCGTGTTTCTGGCGGGTGGAATTGCCCTCACCCTGACCCTCTCCCGCCGGGAGAGGGTGCCTGCCGCCGCGACGAGGAACAGAGTTGACCTCCTTCCCCAGCGGGGGAAGGACCGAGGATGAGGGCGATGGACGACCTGCCTGCGCCCGGGATGTTTCCGGAGCGTTCACTACTTCCGGGTCAGGCGACTCGCTGATTATCCGCCGCCTGCCGGCTGCTCCGCAAACGGGTGCGCGGCGATGTAGGCGCGCATGGCGTCATAGACGGGCAGGGGGGTGAAGTCCGGCTCCAGCATGCGGAAGTAGTAGAAGCTCTGGTTGCGCTCGTAGTCGGCGGCGGGCTTGAAGTACCAGTAATTGATCACGCCCACCCAGGGCCATTCCTGACGGGCGCGTTCGTAGGCCAGCGGGACCCAGCGCGCCTGCTGCTCTTCTGTCACGCGCCCGTAGTTGTCCCGCCCGGCGATGTCCGGCGCTTCCTCCGGCCCGGGCACCGGGTTCCAGTTCATCTCGCTGATCCAGATCGGCCGCTCGGTGTCCTCGTTGGCAACCATGATGTCCCGGATCCACTGGTTGCGCCCGTAATTCATGACCATCGGGCGCAGGCGATGATCGGTCGGGCCGCTGCGCAGCCCGTAGCCGTTGACGGCCAGCACGTCGAAGCAGCCCTTGACCCCGGCGTCATACATCTGCTGCAGGAAGAACACATCGCTGATGTTGCGCCCATCCAGCGCGGCGGTGGGGGCCAGCGCGCCGCTGATCACGACGATCTCCGGATCGACGGCTTTGAGTGCGGCGTAGGTGCGGCACAGCATGGCGGTGTAGGCGGCGGCGTCCACGTTCTGCTCGCCCCATTCCGGGTAGATGTTCGGCTCGTTCCAGATCTGGAAGTAGCGCACCCGGCCGCGGTAGCGTTCCGCCACCGCCACCGCAAAGTTGACGTAGTCCTGCACGTCATCCGGCGGGGCGAACGTGCCGCGCGCGTTGCCGTCCGCCCGGCTCCAGTCCGGCGGGTTGCTCAGCCGGGCCTGGATCTCCAGCCCGTACTGCTCGGCCAGGTCGACGATATGGTCGTACTTTTCCCACGCGCTGCGGTACGGCTCATGGCGGCGATCCTCAAAGTCGCCGCGCCCGTGAATCTCGATGTCCTCCCACGGGAACTCCTGCCGGATCCAGTGGAAGCCGGCCTCCGCGATGATCTGCACCTGCCGCTCGCGCTTGTCCAGTTCGACCTCCTGCTGGAGGAAGGTGTTGATCCCGTAGGGGTTGACGCGGGCCAGCGCCGGCACAACCTCCGGGCGGGTGTCCGGCAGGCGGCGGGTGAAGTTGCCCAGGTATTCGAAGAAGCCGCGAATCTGGCCGGCCGGGGATTCCTCCCCGGTGACGCTCCACAGCGCCTGCCAGACCAGCCCGCGGGCGCTGAGGTCCGCCGCCAGTCCGATGCCCAGCACAACCGCCAGCCCGATGATCCCGGCGAGCCGCCGCCGGTGCCGCGTGATCGACTGCATAGTGTCCGTCCCCACAGGGTTGCGCACGTCTGACGGTGATTATACCGTATGGCGATCAGCGATCAGCTCTCAGCAGGTCAATCGCCAGGAATTAAAGACCAATTTTGGCCGGTTCTGTGTTATGCTAGGGATATGAACACGGTTGGTCG
>CAZGYW010000344.1:0-3958 GCA_964530495.1 uncultured Anaerolineae bacterium | reverse complement strand
GGGCTGGGCTGGCTCGGCCTGCGCGTCCGCCCGGCGCCGTTCCCGGCCTACCCGCAGCCGACGCCCGCGCTGGAGACCGTCCCGCTGCCGGAGGGGCTGCCCGCCCCGGTGGCGCGCTACTACCGGGCCGCGGTGGGGGAGCGCATCCCGGTCATTACGTCGGCGGTCATCACCGGCTCAGCCGACCTGCGCCTGATGGGCCTCACCTTCCCCTCCCGCTTCCGCTTCACCCACGCCGCCGGGCAGGACTATCGCCACTACATCGAATCCACCATCTTCGGCTACCCGCTGCTCAAGGTCAACGAGCGCTACCTGGACGGCAAGGGCGTGATGGAGCTGCCGTTCGGCGTGGTGGAGAACGAGCCGAAGGTGGACAGCGCGGCCAATCTGGGGCTGTGGGGCGAATCGGTGTGGCTGCCGGGCATCTTCCTGACCGACCCGCGCGTCCGCTGGGAGGCAATCGACGCCACCCACGCCCGGCTGGTCGTGCCCTTCGCGGGCGGCGGCACGGACGAGTTCACGGTCACGTTTGACGCGCAGACCGGCCTGATCCGGCAAATGGCGGCGCTGCGCTGGAAGGGCGCAAAGGCCGAGGCGAAGACGCGCTGGATCATGGAGGTGCGCGGCTGGGAGCGCTTCAGCGGGATGCTGATCCCCACCCCGGCGGCGGTCATCTGGGAGGACGACGGGCGGCCGTGGCTGGTGTGCCGGATCGAGCATGCCGCCTACAACGTGGACGTGACGGCTTACCTCCGGGGGCGGGGATTGTAAGACCGGGCTTGGAAAACTGTTAGCGTACCATAAAAACCGCCCTCCTTCCCTTGAAGCCGGGCCAGATGCCGCTAGAATGAGGGTCATAAGCGGTAAACCATGACCACCCGTTACCTGCGAGTGGGAGGATGAAACACGATGTTCTTTGACACGAATTACCTGTTCTGGGTGCTGATTCCCGGCATGCTGATCTCGTTCGCGGCCCAGATGATGATCCGCAACGCCTACGGCAAGTGGAGCAAGATCCGCAATGGCTCCGGCCTGACCGGCGCCCAGGTCGCGCAGGCGATCATCGACCGCACCTCGGTGGGCGATGTTTCCTACGCCGGCGCGCAGTTGCAGAGCACCGGCCAGAGCATGTCCAGCATCCGGCTGGCGCGCATCGGCGGGGAACTGACCGATCACTATGACCCGCGCACGCACGTCGTGCACCTCTCCGAATCGACGGTCAACCAGCCCTCGGTGGTGGCGATGGCGGTCGCGGCCCACGAGCTGGGTCACGCCCAGCAGCACGAGCAGGGGTCGCCCCTGATCTTCTTCCGCAACATCCTGATCCCGGCCATGCAGATCAGCCCCATGATCTCCTACGGTCTGATCCTGATCGGCCTGCTGCTGAACATCATGGGCCTGTTCTGGCTGGGCATCCTGTTCTTCGCGGTGACGGTGCTTTTCGCGCTGCTGACCCTGCCGGTGGAGTTCGATGCCAGCCGCCGCGCGCTGGTGCTGCTCAACGAGGCGGGCCTGATCCAGACCGCCGAGGATCAGCAGGGCGCGCGCCAGGTGCTCACCGCCGCCGGGCTGACCTACGTCGCCGCCGCGATCACGGCCATCCTGCAACTGCTCTACTACATCAGCATCGCCAATCGGCGGCGCTCGTAAGACCGCTTTTCCGGCAGCTACTTCATCTATAATAAAGGGCAGCTCTCCCCGGGCTGCCCTGTGTTGTTGCGCCAGCCCACCCCGCCGCCCCGCTTTCTGATGCTCCTCTAAGCGACAGCGCGAAAAAGCGTGCTATCCTTATTTCAGACGATAGTTATCTGCAATCGAGCAACCACCATGAATATCGCTCTCGGTCCCGTCCATCTCGCTGTCAACAATCTGGATCGCCAGGTCCGGTTTTATGAGCAGGTCATCGGCCTGCAGCTTAGCCGTCGCGAAGGCGCGACCGCTACCCTGGGCGTGGGCGGGCCGGACCTCCTCGTCCTGGAGGAGACGGCAATTCCGCGCGCCCGCGGGCGCACCACCGGCCTGTACCACTTCGCCCTGCTCGTCCCGGACCGGCCCGCGCTGGCCCGCACGCTGCGCCATCTGGTCGCGGCCCAGACCCCGCTGCAGGGCTTCGCCGACCACTACGTCAGCGAGGCGATCTACCTGCCGGACGCGGAAGGCAACGGCATCGAGATTTACCGCGACCGCCCGCGCGATACCTGGCAGTATCGCGGTGACTGGCTGCACATGGGCACCGCGCCGCTGGATGTGGACGACCTGCTGAAGGAGCCGGGTGGCAATGGCAGCGCCCGGGCCGGGCTGCCCGCCGGAACGGTGATGGGCCACGTCCACCTGCATGTGGCCGACATCGCCGCGACCGAGGATTTCTACCTGAACCTGCTGGATATGGATGTGACGGTGCGCCTGCCCAGCGCGACCTTCCTCTCCTGGGAGGGCTATCACCATCACCTGGGCGGCAACACGTGGAATGGCGTGGGCGCGCCGCCCCCGCCGGAGGGCGGGCCGGGGCTGCGCTGGTACACGCTGCGCCTGCCGGACGCCGCCGCGCTGGATGCGATCCGCGCCCGGCTGGAGGCGGCAGACGCCCCGCTGACCGCCCGGGATGGCGGCTGGCTGGCCCGTGACCCGGCCGGGAATGGCATCCTGCTCACGGCAGCATAAGCCAATCCCTCACCCCGGACACTGGCGCCGAGGGAGGGGCTTAGAGGCTGTTATGCGTTTTTTTTCGGGTAAATGCCCCCATCCCCCGACCCCTTGCCCCCAAAATGAGGGAAGGGGTGGTCATCCTTCCCCACGCTGTGGGGGAAGGACCGAGGATGGGGGGGCTAAACGACGCATAAAATGCGCGCAACAAGCCTGGAAAGTGCATAACACGCTCTAGCCACCCCCCGGCTGCGCCGTCACTGCTCGCGGATGAGGCCCAGGCCGATCAGGAGGCCGATCCCGCCGAACAGCAGGGCGGGAATGCCCACCGCCCGCCTGCCCCGGCGGAGCAGCCACGCCCCGATCGCCGTAAGCGCCACCCCCAGATCGAAATCGACGGCCCGCAGCACGGCATCGGCCTGCTCCGGCGTGCGGCCGCGCAGCACCAGCCCCCACTTGAGCAGCGGCCCGCCATCCAGCCCGACATAGGGCGTCAGCCCGCCGACCACGATGAACGCATTGGCGGCGCAGGCGGCATCCACCATCTCACGCGCCGCCGTGCCCGCCCGCGTCTCCGGGCGGATCAACAGCCCGCCAAGCAGCCAGGCGGCGTTCCACAGCGGCCCGCCCAGCGCCCGGGCGATGTGCTGGCGGGGCGTCACCCGCAGATCGTTGATGAAGTACACTGAGCGCGGTGTGCCGGCCAGCACGTATAGCTCGTCCATGGGTGCGCCCACCGCGCGCGCCGCCGCGGCATGGGACAGGTTGTGCCCCCACTCCAGGGCCTGGGCCAGGATCGCGTTAACCAGCCCCACGCCCAGCCGCCAGTATACCGGGCGCTCCGGCCGGCGCTTCCCAACCAGCCACGCGAAGAACACCCACAGCCCGCCCAGCAGGTAGGGCAGCGAGAGTGCTCCGCGCGAGGTGACCGGCGTGCCCAGAAAGGTGAAGAGCAGCGCCTGGCGCCGGGCCTGAGCATCTTCGGGAGATCGGGGGTCGCTGAATAGGGCGCACATAGGGGCCTCCGGGTGACTCGTGGCTGGCAGCGGGCAGGGGCGGTGACGGCGGTGTGATTCCAGTATACAGGATCATCGGGGCGCAGCGGGCAAAAAAGACGCGGCGGGGGAAGCAACCCTCCGCCGCGTTCATTTCCTGCAAGGCGCGCCTAGAACTCGGCCCTTTCAAACCGCTAGATCGCCAGGGCCAGCATCGCGACGATCAGGATCACCGTGGCGATGATCGGCACCGGTGTGGGCAGCGCTTCCCCCCAGATCGGAAGAGCACACGTCTGAACTCCAGTCACCGCTCATTATCT
>CAZGYW010000343.1:0-3958 GCA_964530495.1 uncultured Anaerolineae bacterium | reverse complement strand
AGCGTGCGCGAATCAATGACCAGCTCGCCCGGCGTCCAGCGGCTCGTATCCAGCGCCGCGCCGTCCACCAGTACCGGCCCGTCCAGCTGGATCACCAGCGCATCCTCGTGGAAGACCTGCAGCGAGAAGCTGTAATCGGCTTCCAGCGGGGCATCCGCCGACCACCACAGCCGCACGGGGAGCGGCTCGTCTTCATGCCGGACGGGGAGCGCCCGCGCGTCCGGGAACTCGAGGCCGTGGAAGCGGATGCCGTTGGCGAACGGGATGCCCACCGCGTCCGGCGGACCTTCGTACAGGCGGAACAGGTTCTCCGGCGGGCCGACGAAGATGCCCGGCCGGCGCCCGGTGTTGACCCGCGCCTCCAGGCCGGCATCCTGGTAGCTCTGCCAGGTCACGTACCACACCCGGCGGTGGCCTTCCGGGGCATCCACGAACTGCAGGCCCTGATCCGGGAAGTACACCCGGCTGTAGTATTCCCACTCGTCAGCGGAGGCGCAGGCGCAGTTGGGGTCGAGCAGAATCACGTCCCCGGCCTGCAGGTGGTCGGCCAGCCAGGCGAAATTCTCGCCGTACGGGGGAAAGAAGTATTCATACTCGCGGGTGGGGATGGGCAGGAACATCAGCGCCACCAGCAGCGCGCCCGCCGCGACCTGCCCGGCGCGGGGCAGCAGGGCCAGTCCCAGCCCGGCCCACAACCCCAGCCCGACCAGCACCCACAGCACGTAGCGGTAATTGTTGAACAGGCCGAGCACATCGTTGAAGGCGTAGAGCAGGATCGGCGTCAGCACCCAGGCCAGCAGGCCGAGCGCCGCGCGCCACTGGCGCCGCCCGCGGGCGATCAGGAGCAGCGCCGCGAGGACCAGGATCGCCGCCCAGACGAGCCGGGCGTTGGCGGTGTAGGCGCTGTACAGCTCGGCCAGGGCCTGGCCCAGCGGGGGAAGCTGCTGGGTGGCCACCGAGTCCAGGCGGCTGATGCTCAGTTCGGCTTTGCTCAGAAGCTGCGGCAGGGCCAGGACCGCGGCAATGATGCCCGGCAGCCACCAGCGCCAGACCTGCCGCCCGTAGACGACCAGCGTGAACAGGCCGAGCGCCACAAACGCCCCGACCGTGCTGAACGTCGTCCAGAACATGGCCGCCAGGGTAGCGCCCAGCGGCAGCGCCCGGCGGAGCGTGGGCCGGGCAAAATAGCGCAGGGCCAGCCACAGGGCCAGCGGCGCGAACAGGGCCACCAGCATGTAGCCGCGCACGTAGACGCTGACGAAGATGGCGTAGCCCAGGGCGGCATAGGCCGCCATGCCCAGCAGCGCGCCGGAGCGATCCGCCTCCAGACGGCGCATGACGCGGAACGTCACCGCGCCGGCCAGCAGGAAGACCAGCAGGGCCAGATAGCGCAGCACAACCGGGTGCAGCCCGACCAGCGCGCGCCAGCCGCCCAGCACCAGGAAGTACAGCGGCGGCCAGTCGTAGGGCGTCCAGGCCAGGACCTGGCCCGGCGTGCCGAGCGTCTGCCAGATCGACCAGATCTCGTCGGTGGCCAGCTCCGGCAGCGCGGCCAGGCGCAGGATGCGGCTGGCCGCGATCGCCAGCAGGATCAGCGTTCCGGCGGGCAACCAGGGATACGAATGGACGCGTTTTTCGGGCATTGTCAGGCGGCTCCTTGCCGGAAGTGATGGTAGCGAATCGGCCCGGCGTTGGCAATTCGCGGCCGGGGGCGACTATATTCCTCAAACCCAATGGCGCACGGATTCACACTGATGAAACACGGATTGGCACGGACTCTGCAGGTTAGCGTTGCCGATACTTGACCTTGCCCCGATTTGATTATCAGTGAGAATCCGTGAAACATCCGTGAAATCCGTGCCCCATCCCTTGTTCTTCCGAATCAGTTGCGGAGCGATTGGCATACCAGGTGGGGGCGTGCATTCGCCGCGCGCTGCCCGGCCATGTACAATGACACCTGACGCCCTGCTGTGCGCGGTGGAGGGGGAAACGGATGCCCGCCCTGACCGGCGACCGGCCGCTGATCGCCAGCGGCACGGTCACCCTGACCATGATCGTCAACCTCAAGCGCTTCGTGGCGCGGCATGACGGCCCACCGGGCGGTGACCCGGACGCCTTCGAACAGGTGCGCGGCACGCCCGCCCTGGCCACCTACCTGAACGCCCTCCCCGCCCGGCTGCGCGGCCCCTTTGTGCGGGACGCGGCGGAGGACGCCCTGCTGGAAGCCGCCCACCGCCTGCGCATCTTTCGCGGCTACGTGATCGAGCAGTACTTCTTCCCCTCCTACCGCCTGGACGAGGAAGCGTTCCACGCCTGCCCCAACTGCCTGGCGGGGGATACCGTCCTGCTGGAGACCTTCGCGGACTGGGATTACCAGATTTCGCTCACCCGCAACGGCTTCGCCATCGTGCGCATGCTGCGCCGTTTTGAGGCCGCGCCCCTCTCGACCATCGCCACGGCGCTCCAGAACGCCGAATCCGTCCGGAATGGCGGGGAGGACTACCGCGAGTCGCGCTCAAGCTGGCGGATCGCGATGGACGTGACCGCCGTCTTTCTGGAGGCGCTGGGTGGTGAGCTGGCGCTGGCGGGCAGCCCGGCGATCCCCTTCGACCCGGAGCGGCGCCGCGGCCGCCTGCCGCTGCATGACCGCTACACAACGATCCAGCTTACGCACGTCGAGCGTGACGGCCGCCCGATCGGGCCGGACGAATTCGCGGCGGAGTACGGCTCGTTCGCGCTGGGCATGATGCGCCTGGCGACCGTCCTGCACGGCGGCGCGGCGGCCGATATGCGCCGCCGCCGGATCGTCAGCGGGGAGGACCTGCTCAACCTCTCCCCGTGGACGGACGACCTGTGCCTGATCTCCAATGACGCCCTGCTCGTATACAGCCAGGAGCCGCCAGAAGCAGCCGCCGGGCAGGCGGACGGCTACACCCGCCCGCAGTTCTGGCAGGGCGTGGCGCGCGGGGTGGAGTGGCTGGTCAACCTCAAAACGGAATGGCAACTGATCGAGCGCCAGAGCACCGAGTTGCTGGCCACGATCTCCAACCTGACCGCCCGGGTGAACGATGGCCTGCTGGACGCGGACGACCAGGCGCGGCTGCGCGCGCTGGCCCAGGGCGTCTCCCGCGCGTTCAACATCCTGCCGGAAGCGCGCTACGGGCTGGTGCCCTCCAGCCTGACGCACGCCACCGACGTGGTGCGCGTCTACGCCCATGTGCTGCAGCAGCTTGGCGTGGCGCGGGTGGCGGAGCACGTCAACGCCAATATGCAGGAACTGAGCGCCTTCCTGAGCTACTACAGCAGCACCCAGCTTCAGTTTGAAAGCCGCCAGCAGGACGAGGCCGAGAACCGCACCGGGCTGACCATCTCGATCATGCTGATCCTGCTCTCGCTCGTTTCCGTCCCGTCGCTGCTCAAGGACGCCAGCGAGTTGAACTGGGCCACCGTCCTGGCGGAGCCGGCCTGGCAGCTGGCTGCCGTGATCGTGCTGGCCCTGCTGCCGCTCATTCTGCTGGCGGTGACGGCGCTCTACGTGCTGCGCCGCTCCCGCCGGCGGTAGGCGCTGATTACGGTGTCCCGCGCAGCGCGGTCGCGATGAACGTCGCCGCCCCCTCCGAGACAAATACGCCGCAGTCGCCTGCCGGATGGTCGTAGCCCCGCGTACTGAGCGCCACCCGGTCATTGACGTAGGCCACGATCATCGGCCCTTCCACCAGCACCCGCAGGTGAACCGGCGTCCCGGCCGCCAGCGGCACCGGCCGCTCGATGATCGGCGGCTCGTCCCCGGGGCGGGGTGCGCGCTCAAAGGTGACGCGCTGGCGGCCCGGCTCCAGACGCAGGGTGTAGTAGCTGTCCAGCGTCTCGTCCGCGCGGAGGATCAGGCCGCAGGCGCGGGTACCCTCGGCAAAGCGCACGGTCGTCTCGATCAGACAGGCGGCGGGCATCGCCCCGACCC
>CAZGYW010000342.1:0-3968 GCA_964530495.1 uncultured Anaerolineae bacterium | reverse complement strand
ACCCGTACCTGCCCGCCGACGACATCCGCCGCCTGATGGACAGCAGCGGCTACGTAGGCGACGCGCCCGCCCGCGCCCGCGCCATGGCGGCCACCGTGCGCGATTGGCTGGCCGCGCACAAGGCATAACATTGAACCGCCAGGACGCCATGGACGCCAAGAAAGACTTCATGCTTCTCTTGGCGCTCTTGGCGTTCTTGGCGGTTACTGACTTTTCTCTATTCCTGCGGCGTGAAGCGCTCCCGCAAGTCGCGCTTGAGCAGCTTGCCCATCCCGGAAAGCGGCAGGCTGTCCATAAACGTCACGCTCTTCGGCACTTTGTAGGCGGCCAGATTCGCCTTCAGAAACGCGATCAGCTCAGCTTCGGTGGCGGTCGCCCCCGGCTTGAGGACGACGCACGCTTTGCCGACCTGGCCCCACTTCGCATCCGGCAGGCCGACGACGGCGCACATCTGCACCGCCGGATGGCGGTACAGCGCGCTCTCGATCTCCACCGGGTACACATTCTCCCCGCCGGAGATGAACATATCCTTCTTACGGTCGGTGACGTAAAAGTACCAGTCTTCGTCGTGGTACACCAGGTCGCCGGTGTGGAACCAGCCGTCGGCGTCCAGCGCCTCCGCGCTCGCCGCCGGGTTGTTCCAGTAGCCGGAGCAGCGGCTCGGCCCCTTGAGCACCAGCTCCCCGATCTGGTTCGGGCCAAGCGGCCGGTTGTCCTCGTCCACCACGCGCACATCCACAAAGAAGTTGGGCCGCCCGATGCTCCCCGCCTTGCGGATGGCGTCTTCCGGCGGCAGGGCGAACAGCCCCGGCCCGAATTCCGTCATGCCAAAGCCCTGTTTGAAGCGGATGCCCTTCGTCCGGGTATAGTGCTCGATCACCGGCACGGGCAGTGGCGCGCCGCCGCTGGTGCAGAAGCGCAGGCTGCTCAGGTCGGCGGCCTCAAATTCGGGGGCGGCCATCAGCATCTGGTACATGGTCGGGACGGCGGCGAAGACCGTCACCCGCTCGCGCTCCAGCAACTCCAGCACCCGGGCCGGCTCAAACTGGCGGAGCAGAATCGTGGTGTTGCCGAACACGATCTGGGAAGAAAGGTACGTGAACAGCCCGCCGATGTGGAACAGCGGGAAGACGTTCAGGTAAATGTCGTTGTGCGTCAGGTCGTGGATGACGGTGTTCAGGATGTTCCAGCAGATCATGCGGTGGCTGACCATCGCGCCTTTGGGCAGGCCGGTCGTGCCCCCGGTGAAGAGCAGGCAGGCGATGTCCTCCGCCTCCAGCGCCTCGCACAGGACAGGCGTCGGCGGCGGCGCCTGGAGCGTCGTCTCGTAGTGCAGGCTGCCGGGGATGCCCTCCCCCTCGACGTGCAGGTAGTGGGGGATGGCGTGCGGCGTCCCGCGGACGGCTTCCTCCAGCGCGACCACGCCCGCCCGGAAATCATCGGAGAAGATCAGGGCCTTCGGCTGCGTAAGCTGGACCAGGTACTCCACTTCGCGCCAGTGCAGCCGCCAGTTGAGCGCGGTGTGGATCGCACCGATCTTGGCGCAGGCAAAGAAGCAATCCAGGTGCTCCACACCGTCGCGGGCCAGGATCGCCACCCGGTCGCCCTTCTGCACGCCGGCGACCGTCTGCAGCCAGGCTGCCAGCCGGTTAGCCCGCGCGTTGAACTCCCGGTAGGTCAGGCGTAACTCCGGATTCTTGCCCGCGTCTACAATCGCCAGCCGGTCGGGCGAGTAGATCTCCCGGCGACCCAGGTAATCCCCGATGTACATGGTCGATCCTTTCTGGCGCGAAGCGGTCAGCAGTCAGCTATCAGCTAAGGCATCAGTGTTGGGCATGTGTGCCTTTGTTCGCCCCTGATAGTCCGTTCCTGTGTTTACCGAACGCCATCCGCAATCCTTGTTCGAGGCTGCGATCTGGCTGCAACCGGTCAGCTTCTTGCCTTTGGTTTTTAGCTGAAAGCTGACCGCTTGCGGCCGGGCCGCAGGCCCGAAAGCTGACCGCTGATAGCTGCTTTAGGAGCCTGATGCGCGTGGCACCAGCTTGAGCGTCGTGGTGCGCACCTCGGCGGTCAGCATCGGAGCCACGTACTGCGGCCAGTGGCGGTACTTGGTCCGGTACGCGACATCGATCCGGTCGTTGAGGCCGGGGTCAGACTCCGGTACCAGAGCGATATCGTGTTCAGCGCCACCCACCAGAATCCGCCCCTTGAGACTCGCCTGCGCCGCGCGGAACCACAGCCCATCGTGCCCCCTGGCGGAGCGGACGTAAAGATCATCCCCCACGCGAACGACCCAGATCGTCACCGGTTTGCGCGGCGTGCCGTCGCGGCGCAGCGGCGCGATGTCGATTTCCTCCGCCTCGCCGATCCGATCAAGCACATCCCTCGTCCATGTCGTCATCGCAGAACTCCATTTCTCATAGCTTTCAGCGATCAGCGATCAGCTTTCAGCTAAAAACCAGAAACAGGAAGCTGATCGTCTTCAACCCGGCCGCAAGCGGCCAGTCTACGTCCGGGCGCTCAGTCACCAGCGCTCCTGTCTTTGCTCTTAGCTGACCGCTGATCGCTGACCGCTGATAGCTATCCGCCCCACCGCCACACGCTGGCCGCCATCGCCATGCCGCCGCCAGTCGCGCAGAAGACCACGTTGTCACCGGGCCGCGGCCCTTTGCCGCGCTCCAGCGCGTCATCCAGCGCCGCCGGGATGCAGGCCGAGCCGAGGTAGCCCCACTTGTCCATGATCCAGTGCGTCTTCTGCATGGGCTGGTCGAGCGCCGCCATCACGTACTCGATCGTCCGCAGGTTGAGCTGGGTGAACAGGAAGAAGTCGATCTCGTCCAGCGTCAGCCCGGCCTTACGCACCACCTCCCGCACCAGCGGCGGCCAGTTGTCGCTGTTGAAGGTCGCCGGGAACTTGCGCACGAACTGGACGACCGGCTTGCCGCGCTCGGCGATCACCTCCGGCGTGGCCGGGCGGAACGTCCCGCCGGTGTAGATACCCAGCGCGTCATGATACTCCCCCACTGCGGTGAGCTTGCCGCTCAGGAAGCCGGGCGCGTCCCCGGCGCTCACAATCACCGCCCCCGCCCCATCCGCGAACAGGGTGCAGGTGTACTTGTCCGTCCAGTCCACGAAGCGCGTCATGCCGTAGCCGCCTGCCACCAGAATGTGCCGGTAGTCGGCGTCGGTGGCGATGTAGCGCGCCGCCATGTCCAGCCCGATCACCCAGGCGGCGCAGGCCGCGTTGATATCATACGTTCCGGCGCTGGCCGCGCCCAGTTTGTGCTGGACGACGGAGGCCGTCGCCGGGCTGATGTAGTCCGGGGTGTCGGTGGCGACAATGATCAGGTCCAGGTCAGCGGCCGTCAGCCCGGCGCGGGCGAGCGCCTGGCGGCCTGCCGCCGCCACCATGTCCGAGGTGGTCTCGTCCTCGGCCATCACATGCCGCTCGCGGATCCCTACATTCTCCACCAGCCAGTCACCGACGTTCTGGCCGAGCATGGCGTCCAGGTCGGCGTTGGTGATCACGCGCGCCGGGATGTAGCGCCCGGTGGCCGCGATCTGGGCGTAACGGGTCATAGCGCCTCCAGGGGCGTCAGCGCGCCAGGAAGTCCAGCACCGCCGCGGCGGCGGCTTCCGGCGTCTCCAGCGGGAAGAAGTGCCCGGCGTCCGGCAGGATCGTCACCGTGCTATCCGGCAACTGCGCGGCCAGCAGCGCGGCGTTGCCGGGCGGCACCACCTTATCATGCGCGCCGAACAGGATCAGGGTCGGGGCGGTCACATCCTTGAGGCGGCCCTCGAAGCACGCTTCCTCCGGGTACAGGCTCAGGCCGATCATCAGCTGGGCCTGGTAGCCCGCCGGGTTGAGCGGGTGCTGGATGCGAAACTGCACCCACTCCTCCACGAAGGCGGGGTTGGCCTCCGCGAAGCCCGGCGCGGTGCTGACCGCGATCCCGCGCCGCAGGCGC
>CAZGYW010000341.1:0-3972 GCA_964530495.1 uncultured Anaerolineae bacterium | reverse complement strand
TACCGCCTGACCGTGACCAGCGGCCAGACGCTCCTGCCGGCCGCCACCCTCCAGCCGGGCCAGACGGTCGAGGGCGCAATCACCGATGCCCAACCGGTTGTGGAATACATCGTGCTGCTCGAAGCCGGGCAAACGATCACCGTCACGCTGGAAGCGCTGGACGCCGTGCTGGACCCCTACCTGATCCTGCTGGACTCCAACGGGCATGAGCTGGCCTTCAACGACGATGCGGCCGTGCCGGTGGGCAGCAGCACGTATAACGCCCAGCTTGCGAACTGGACCGCCCCGGCGACCGACGCCTACACCATCCGCGCCACGCGCTACCTGCAGGCTTCCGGCCTCACCAGCGGCCCCTTCCGCCTGAGCCTGACCGCATCCGGCGGAGCAACCGTTGATCAGGGCGTGCAGATCGGGCCGGAGCTGCGGATCGGCGCGGTTGAGACCGGCGCGATCACGAACGACGTGTACGCGGTGGACTACCCGATCCGGCTGGCTACCGGGGAAACGATCGCGGTCACGCTGCAGGCCCTGGATGGCGACCTGGACGCGCTGGTGATCGTCTTTGACCCGGAGGACGCGCTCGTTTCTTACAACGACGACTCCGTGATCCTGGTTGGCGAGAACTCCCTCAACTCCCGGATCGCAGGCTACACCGCACCGGCGGCCGGGTTGTACACGATCCGCGCCACGCGCCTGAACCTGGACGAAGGCACCACGACCGGGCGCTTTGAGCTGCGCGTGGAGCCGGGCCAGGCCGTGCGCGCCACGGACGGCGGGCCGGTTCGCGTGGGTGACGCGCCCACCGGCGGCCTGACCACAACCGTGTTCGCCATCGACTACACGATCACGCTGGCCGCCGGGGAGCCGATCACGATCCTGATGGAAAGCTCAGGCGGCGACCTGGACCCCGCCCTGATCATCTACGACGCGGCGGGCAACGAGCTGGCCTTCAACGATGATGCTGAGGTGCCCGTCACCGCTTCGGAGTTTGACGCGCGGATCGCGGGCTTCATCCCGCAGGAAGCGGGCACGTACACCATCCGCGCCACGCGCTACCTGCAGGAAGGCGGCACCTCCACCGGGCGCTTCCGGCTGCACATCGAAGCCGGGCTGGGGGAGGAAACATCCGAAAGCAACAAGTAAAGTCCGCCCACCTGCCGTCCAGCACAGACTACCGCCCGCCGGAAGCAGACTGCCTTTCGGCGGGCGCTTTTTGCCGGTTTGATTACAATGGTGGCGGGACACCCCGTGCCGTGATGTGGAGGAACCCTGCTGTGGCACCCAACAAACGCCCGGTGATTCTGTACATCGAGGATGACGCGGGCAGCCGCCTGCTGGTGCAGCGCACGCTGGAATATGCCGGCTATGATGTGCTGACGGCCGGCACCGGGCTGGCCGGGATCGACATGGCCCGCAGCCATGCGCCGGACCTGATCCTCATGGACATCAACCTGCCCGACCTTTCCGGTCGGGAAGTTACCACCCGCCTGCGGGCCATTGAGCGCTTCAGCCGGACGCCGATCGTCGCCCTCACGGCGTTCTCCCAGCGCGGGGAACACGAAAAGGCCATCGCCGCCGGGTTGACCGGCTACCTGACCAAGCCAATCGACGTGGATACCCTGATCCAGCAGATCACGGAGTACCTGGCCGGCAAGCACGACCTGCTGGACGCCGCCAGCCTGGCCGAAGCCCAGACCGCTTACTCGCACGAAGTGGTCGAGCGCCTGGAAGCCAAAATCCGCGAAATCGAAGATGCCTACGAAAACCTCAAGCGCCTGGACCGCATGAAGGAAGCCTTCATCCAGCTCACCGCCCACGAGCTGCGCACCCCGCTGACCCTGATTTACGGCTACGGGCGGCTGCTGCACGACAGCCCGGTGGTGGCCCGCATGATGCTCGAAAGCAGCGAGGTTCACGGGCTAGTCACCACGCTGCTGGAAGCCATCGACCGCATGTCGTCCGTGATCAACGAAATCCTCCTGATCAGCCGCGTGGCCTCCGGGCGCGTGGACCTGACGATCAGCCCGGTTCCGGTGGCCGCGCTGGTGGCACACGTGGTCAGCGAATACCGCCCCGTGATCGATCAACGCCACCAGGCGATCCGGGTGGACACCGCCCGCGCGCCGGAGAAGGTCTGGGCGGATCACGACCTGCTGGCCCTGGCGCTCATGAACCTGGTGGGTAACGCCATCAAGTACACGCCGGACGGCGGGCAGATCACCGTGCGCGCCACGCAGAACGGCGATAGCCTGCTCATCACTGTCCAGGATACCGGGATCGGCATCGACCGGGCCGACCAGAAGCTGATCTTTGAGGCGTTCTATACCGCCGGGAACACGCAGCTACACTCCACCAGCAAGGTGGCGTTTCGTGGCGGCGGGCTGGGGCTGGGGCTGGCCATCTGCGCGGAGGTCGTCCGGGCGCATGACGGTCGCCTGTGGGTGGATAGCCCGGGCCGCAACGAGGTCACCCTGCCGGGTAGTGTCTTCTCCATCTCGCTGCCATTGCGCAGCAGCCGCCTGAGCGCCCCGCCCACCGTCGGCTGATCGCCGCCCGTGATCTTCTGCCCGGAATCGCCTGCCGGGTGACCCCAACCGGTTGACACCCCCCGGGCCGCGCGGTATGGTTCGCAGCCGTGCCCCGCGCCTGCGGAGGATGTCATTGTGCAGCCCTGACAAGGGGGGAGAAGTCATGAGTACGCGTTCATCGAAAAAGGTTGAGACAGCCGAGCCTGAAGCCGCGCCACTGGTGACCCGCGACGGCTTCACGACCGGGCTGGGAGTCCTGGCGGCCACGCTGGGATCGGCGGTCGGGCTGGGCAACATCTGGAAATTCCCGGCGCTGACCGGCATGAACGGCGGCGCCGCGTTCATCCTCGTCTACCTGCTGTGCACGCTGCTGGTTGGCCTGCCGGTCATGATTGGCGAGCACATGATCGGCCGCGCTGCGCGGGCGGACGCCATCCGGACCTTCCGCAAGCTGGCGCCGAAGGGCTTCCCGTGGTGGATCACGGGCGTGATGGGCTTCGCTGCGGCCTTTCTGATCCTGGGCTTCTACACGGAAGTCGCGGGCTGGGTCTTCGCCTACATCGTCAAGGCGGCGAGCGGCTCGATCCTCTCCACCGACCCGGCCGTGACCGGGCAGGCGTTCACCGACCTGGTGACCAACCCGGCCCTCTCGCTGATTGTGCAGTGGGTGGTGCTGATCCTGGTCGGCGCGATCATCATGCTGGGCGTTTCCAAAGGGATTGAGGCCACCACCAAGCGGCTGATGCCGGTGCTCTTTGGCCTGCTGGTGCTGCTTGGCATCCGCAGCCTGACCCTGCCCGGCGCCGAACAGGGCCTGGCTTTCCTGTTCCAGCCGGACTTCAGCAAGGTGACGGGCGAAGTCGTCCTGATCGCGCTGGGGCTGGCCTTCTTCAAGCTCTCGGTCGGCATGGGCACGATGATCACCTACGGCAGCTACTTCCGGGAGGATCAGAACATCCCCGTGACGGCAACCCGCGTGATGCTGGCCGACCTGCTCGTTTCCCTGCTGGCCGGGATCGCGATCTTCCCGGCGGTGTTCGCCTTCGGCTTCGCGCCGGAGTCAGGCCCGTCGCTGCTGTTCATCACCATCCCGGCGGTGTTCGCGTCCATGCCGCTGGGCGGCGTCTTCATGGTCCTGTTCTTCGTGCTGGCGGCCATTGCCGCCACCGGCGCGATGCTCTCCCTGCTGGAAGTGCCGGTCGCGGTGCTCAACGAGCAACTGGGCATGACCCGCCGCAGGGCGACAATCGTGACCGTCGTGGCGCTGGCCGCGGTGGGATCGCTGGCCGCGCTCTCCAGCAGCCTGACGGCTGACCTGACCCTGTTCGGCAAGAACGCGTTCGACCTGTACGACTACGCCACGTCCAATGTCCTGCTGCCGCTGGGCGGGCTGCTGATCTGCCTCTTTGTGGGCTGGCGGCTCGGCTTCAAGGCCGTCCGCAGC
>CAZGYW010000340.1:0-3975 GCA_964530495.1 uncultured Anaerolineae bacterium | reverse complement strand
TGTATGCCCAGATCATTCCATACCTGTGCCATGAGTGCGCGCAGCGTGAATCAGCCTGCTTCCAGCAGGCTTAAACGCTTCTGTCCAGCCACCGGCTCAAAGCCGGTGGCGGCAGCGGCTCGCCCAGGGCCGGGATTGCCGCAGCACGCACTCTTCAGGAGAAAACCTGCACATTGGGTAAGCTGACCGCTGATCGCTTGCGGCCGGGCCGCAGGCCCGAAAGCTGCTCGCTACTCCTCGTCCAGCAGCGCCAGCAGGATCGGCACCGCCCGCGCCACCAGCGTGGAGCAGGGGATGCCGTCACCGCCAAATCCGTTGGCCCGCAGGTCGGCGCAAACCGTCATCCCGAATTCCTCCAGGAAGGCTTCCCGGTAGCGGGCGGCCAGTTCCTTGGATGGGCGGTTGTCCTGCGCTGTATCCGTCCGGCCGCGCTGCGCGCCGATCAGCATGGCCCCACCGCTCAGGGCGCCGCACAGCTCGGCCCGCGATCCGCCCAGGCCGCCGCTGAAAACGGTGCTGATCATCTGCGTGCGGTCATCCACTGCTCCCCACAGAACCTCGCCCACGGCGAGGACGATGGCCTCCGATCAGCTATAGCCCTGCTGCATGCATGCCACTGCGCGCTGTGCGGCCTTCTCCGCTTCGGTCATGGTTGTTTCCCTGCCCTTTGTTCAGAAATGGGCAATCTGCCCGCCATTACGGTATAGTTATGAATCGAAACACGCATAAAAACAATATCTTCTGCCGGCCGGCGCGGCCCGTTTTGCCGCGTTGTGTTGGAAGGAACTCTGTACGCATGAGCGCCAAAAAAGAACCAAATGTCGGGCAGCATATCCGGGCTGCCCGCGAGAAGCGCGGCTTTTCCCTGCGTGCCCTGGCCGAGCGTAGCGGCCTGTCCATCAACGCCATCAGCCGGATCGAGCGCGGCGAAAACTCCCCCACAGTCTCATCCCTGCACCAGCTTGCCCGCGCGCTCGAAGTCCCCATCACCGAATTCTTCATAGACGGGTCCGAACAGAGCACGGTGCTGGTGCGCAATGACGAGCGCCTGGTTTCCCGGCGCGACGGCATCCTCATCGAAGTCCTGGGTGCCGGGCTGCGCCAGCAGGTTATCCAGCCCTTTTTGATCACGCTGGCGCCCGGCGCCAGCACCGCCGATGACCCGCTGAACCACGCGGGTCAGGAGTGGGTGGATGTGCTGGAGGGCGCGGTTGTTTACTGCGTGGGCGGCGAGCGGTACGCGCTTGACCGGGGCGACAGCCTGCTGTTTGAGGCTATCCAGCCGCACTGGTACGAGAACACCACCGATCACACCGCTACCTTCCTGGTCGCGTTCAACGGTGAGACGGGCATGCATACCGCGCAGCAGGGCCGGGTCTGAGCACCTGTGCCACCCAACAAACAGGCCAGTGGCGTTTCCTCACTGGCCTGTTGATTCCTAGTACGAGCTTCTTACGATTTCCAGCGGGCTGTGACACAGCGCCAGCACGGCCGGGCGCAGCGCCTCCTGCAGCGTGTGGTCCCCGGCGTCCAGCGCGTAAAGCTCAGATTTGATGTGCCGCAGGGTGTTTTCCAGCAACAGGCGTTCGGCGGCCGCAAGATCCGGCTCACCATCCACGCTGGCGGATTCCGTCATTTCCGCTTCCGAGCGTAATTGCGCCGTGTCGGTCCGGCGGAGCAGGTCGGCCACGATCTCAGCCGGAACCTCCTCAGTCACCTCGCCGTTCAGCCGGCCAACCAGCGCTTCCAGCGCCGACTCGGCAGGCCCCACTTCTTCCACCGCCGCGGAGGGCGGCGCTTCTGTCACGGCAGCATCCGGCGCCGCGCCGTCGGCGGGCACAGGCTCAGGTGCCGGTGGGGCGCTCTCCCCTTTCCAGAGGGGGACCAGCAGCGTGAAATAGCGTTTCTGCCAGGGGATAACAACCTGCTGGACGATGCTCACCGCATCGGCCAGCCCGCTCAGGGCCGCCTCCACGCTCGCTTCGCCGCCGTTGATGGCCAGCTCAACCACGGTGCGCTGTTCGGCGCTGCGCAGGTGGATCGAGTCCAGCGCCGCCTGCAGCGCCACCAGCGCGCGCAGGTAGGGCACAGCTTCCTCGGCCAGGTCCAGGGCGGGGATCGTCGGGGCCTCCAGGAGGGCTGACGCAGACAGCGAGCGTTTGATCGTCACGTTCTGGCGGGGTGACGGCATCGAGAAATACACGAACAGGATGCACTGCCCCAGCCGGATCTGGTCTCCGTTGGACAGGATGTAAGACGTGTTGGGAGTCAGTCGTTTTTCGTTCAGCCACGTGCCATTGGTGCTGTTCAGGTCTTCCAGCAGGCATTCAGTCGGGCCAACAATCACCCGCGCATGGCGGCGCGAGACGCCCAGCAGATGCCCATGGTACGGGGTCATATCCAGGACATCAGGCGTGGTCTGGCCTTCCACGTGGCGGCCCAGCACGATCTGATCCTTGCCGCGCACAATCAACGGCTGCACTTCGCCCGCGATGTAAAAGACCAGCCCTTCGGCGACGGCCTGACGCGGGGCAGGCGCTTCGATTTCCAGATCGCCCAGAGCGCGCTCAACCTGCTCATCCGTGATGCGCATCGTCGTGGTATTGGTGGTCAGCGCGATGCCGCACTGCTCACAGCGCAGGACGCCCAGCGGGTTGGCATGCTGGCAAATCGGGCAGATCAGCGTGTTCTCGGTACTTTGGGCCATCCGGAAGCTCCAGAATCTGACAGGGCAATGCTCACAGTGCCCGGATCAGCCCTGCGGAATCCTCCGCAGCCCACGATCAGGACACTTATCGTGCAGATTATACCAACAAACTGCGCAACGTGTTATGAGCTTTGTGTTTGTGGGTGTGCTGCTGCGCGCCGGAGGGGAAGGGCGGCCACAACCCGGGGGACGGTACGCTGACCGTCCCCCGGGCGACTCTCTTACCGGCCGGTTATTCCGCCAGGACGAATACAGCGGTTGTCAGGCCCGGCACGCTGAACGTGGCGGTGTCGGGATCGAACGTCGCAGCCTGCACGACCGGGTCGGCGGAAGTGGCCTGCACCGGGTGCAGCTCCAGCGGCAGCCCGGCTACCTCCAGGCTCTGGACGGACACCGTTTCCGGAGAGGCGTTGAAGACCACGGCGATCATCCGGTGGGCGGGATCGAGGTTATCACCCGCCAGGTCGGAGATCGTCATCACGATCACGCCCGGCACCTGGTCCGGCCCGGTGTTGTGGAAGGCCAGCCGCTCCATGATCTGCTCGGCGGTCTGCAGCCGGAACAGCGGGCTGCTGGCCCGGATTTGCAGAATCTCGCGGAAGTGCCCCACCGTCTTGAGGATGTCCTCCGTCCCCGGCGTGATGCCTGCCTGGGCCAGCAGCGGCTGCATGATCGGCCATTCGCTCTGGTTATGGCTGGCCGGGGGCAGCCCCACGCCCCAGTTGTTGGTTGTGTAGGAGAAGTCCAAGTAGTTGAACCAGTCCCCGGAATTGTAGCTGTCGCGGTCCAGCGACTTGGAGCGCAGCATATCGCTCCCGGCATGGAAGAACGGCACGCCCTGGCTGAACATCACAATATCCAGGCCCAGGTTCTGCATCCGGATGCGCTCGTCCACGGTCGCCTCGCGCGGGGCCTTGTACTGGATGATGTCGAACAGGGTCTCGTTGTCGTGCGCGGAAGCGTAGGCGATGTGCTCCTGCGGGTCGAGCGTGTAGCCGGTCGGCGCGCCGTTGTAGTCCACATCCGCGCCGGTGATCCACTCACCGCTGGCCCCGATAAACATGTAGTCGCGCAGGTTGCCGGCCAGCCCGGCCCGGATGCGGTCCGCGAAGAGCAGCAGGCGGGCCAGTTGTTCTTCCTCCGTCCCCGGCGTGAAGCCATTGGGATCGGTGTACAGGCCGTTGCTGAAGCCCTGCTCCAGGCGCTGGCCGAACGGGCTGCCGCCCCGGATCGAGTCGCGGATGCGGTCGTTGAACGTGCCGATCCCG
>CAZGYW010000339.1:0-3983 GCA_964530495.1 uncultured Anaerolineae bacterium | reverse complement strand
TCTACGGGCAGGATGCCGAAAGGTTTGTGCGGCTCCAGCTGGTACCAGTAGGCGGTGCTGGAGAAGTCATCGCTGCGCCGGTTGGCGTGGCCGTGCTCAATCGAGACCCGGATCGAGCGGCTGAAGCGCACCGGGTCCAGCAGGTGCCAGCGATACCAGGAGATGAACCCCGTCCAGTTGTGCTCGCCCGGCAGGGTCAGCCCGAAGAACGGCGAATCGAATTTCTCATCCGTGCCCCAGGCGGTGTTGAAGTAGTCTTCCGTGCCGGTGCCGTGCAGGGTGGGGGGCCAGCGCTGGCCTTCGTTATCGTCATCCACGAAGATCATCTCGTCGCCCTCGCCGTACCAGTTGTACATATCCACCTTGCTGTAGCGCAGGGGGTGGATGTTCAGATTGCAGCCGATGAACTGGCCGGAGCCTTCCGCTTCCAGGATCAGGTAGTTGCCTTCGTCGCTCAGGTTGACGCCGCCATGCTGGTAGAAGTGGTCATCCATCTGCGGCGTTTCTGCCACGCCATCGGTCGGGTTCTGGCGGAGCCAGCAGGCATGGAAGCGGCCCAGGTCGTCGCGCGGCTCATCCCAGGTTTCAAAGTCGATGTTGTAGTACAGCCGCGTTTCACTGCAGAAGTTATCGTTGGTGACTTCGATGCGCGCGCCTTTGCTGAAGGGCATGGGCAGGTAGCAGTTCAGGCCGGCGCCATCCCGGGGAGCCATGACCATCGGCAGCGAGCTGTAGTTGGTGGTGACGGAATGGCCGACTCCGAAGAAGTCCCCGACGGGGACGCATACGCTCGGCTCGGTTTCGCCATCCCAGTACATTTTGATGACGAGCTTGCGCAGGTAGAACGCCTCGATGCTGTGGCAGGTGAACCAGATGTGCGTGATGCAGCCGGGGCCATCCACCTCGAGCAGGGTAGCCGTCTCCCCCCGGATCAGGGAGAGCCGGTCCCGGTTGCTGCCGGTGGGGTCCCAGCTTGATGCCCGGTGGGTATGGCGGGTGGGATCAACCCGGACAAAGTCGAACCATGTGTTGTTTTTCATCGTCTGCATTCTCCTGAATGAATAGCTGCGCTGCGGCTTGTTTAGCCTTTGAGGCCGGTTAAGGTCATGCCCTGGACGATCTGGCGCTGGAAGAACATGAAGACGATCAGCACCGGGATGCTGGCCAGGGCCGCGCCGGACATTGTGCCGCCCCAGTCCGCGCCGGTTTCCTCCGAAGACAGGCGTGACAGCCCGACCTGCAGGGTTTGCATCTGGTCGGAGTTGACCACGATCAGCGGCCACAGGAAGTCGTTCCAGTTGCCCAGGAACGTGAAGATGATCACCACCGAGAGGGCTGGTTTGGCCAGCGGCATGCAAATCCGCCAGAACAGGCCGAACTCCGATACGCCGTCAATCCGCCCGGCATCCAGCAGCTCGTTGGGGATGTTGCCCATGAACTGGCGCATCACGAACACGCCGAAAGCAGTGACCATGCCGGGCATCAGAATCCCCTGGTAGGAGTCAATCCAGCCGAGCCGCGCGATGCCTACGTACCAGGGGATGATCAGCATCTCGGTGGGGATCATGATCGTCGAGAGAATCGCCACGAACATGATGTTGCGCCCGGGGAACCGGTACTTGGCGAACACGAACCCGGTAAGCGCGGAGAAAAATGCCACGCTGAGGGTTGCCACCATTGAGATCACGATCGTGTTCAGGTACCAGCGCGGGAGCAGACCGGCGTTCAGCATCTGATCGTAGTGCTCAAAGCTGATCCGCTCCGGGACCAGGCTCATGTTGTACCACGTGCCGCGCGGCTTGAGGGAGGTGGAGATCATCCACAGGTACGGGAAGATCATGGCCAGCCCGCCCAGCGCCAGCAGGAAGTACTGGATGGCCTGTTTGAATACGCGCCCTGGTTGGACGACTCGTGCGTCTTCCATCAGTACTCTACCTCCCGGGACAGCAGTTTTTGCTGGATGAGGGTAATCACAAGGACAATGGCGAAGAACACCACGGCGATGGCTGATGCCCGGCCCATTTGCATGGAGAAGAACGCTTCCTTGTAGATCAGCACTGGAATCGTGACGGTGCTGTTCAGCGGGCCGCCAAAACCGTCCTTGCTCATCATGCGCACGAAGGTGAAGCTCTGGAGCGAGGAGATCATGATCAACAGGACCACGAGCACAAGCGTGCGGTTCAGCAGCGGGATGGTGATGTGCCGGAAACTCTGCCATGCACTGGCGCCATCTACGGTGGCCGCTTCGTAGAAGACCTGCGGGATGTCCTCCAGCCCTGCCAGGAAGATCAGGGTGTAGTAGCCCAGCCCGGCCCAGACCGTGACGCTGATGATGCTGCCCAGCGCCGTGCGTGGATCGCCCAGAAAGTACAGGCGTTGCAGCCCCAGCAGGTCAAAGAGGTGGGTGAACAGCCCGTTATTGGGCAGGAACATAAAGCGGAAAACCCAGGCAATCGCCACCCCGGACGTGACAAAGGGGATGAAGTACAGCATCCGGAACAGGCCCTTGACCCGGCGGATGTTGTGCAGCATCAGGGCGACACCCAGGGAGAGCGCCGTCAGAACGGGCACGCGCACGGCGGCGATGGTCAGGGTATTGCGCAGCGCGTCCCGGAAGATTTTCATCTGGAACATGCGCTCGTAGTTGTCCAGGCCGATGAAAGTGCGGTCGGAGCGGATGGTTACGTAGTCCTCAAAGCTGAACATGAAGGACTGCAGCATGGCAGAAAAGTTGACAATCATGAAGTACGCAAAGGGCACCGCCACAAAGATATAGGCCCACATCATGCGCTTCTGGCCAAGCGATAGCCTGAATTGCAGAAGCCGGCGGTTTCCTGGCAGGGGTGTCTGGTTACCGATGGTTGCCATTGGTTGCCCCATGGTTTCGTGTGTACAGAAAACGGTTTGAGGGGTGCGAGTCTCTTATCGTGCGGGTGCCTGGCGCGCAACGTGCGCTGGCCGGCGGGTGGCGGGGCCTGCCGATCGGTCGCCGGGGCAGATTCATAACAGCGCGGGGAATCCGCCCCGGTCATCAGATCGGCTGGCTACAGGGTGCGGCGCCGGGTGGCAGGAGGGCCAGCCTGTGAGGGCGGGCCTCCTGCCAGCGAGTCGGCCGCGATCAGCCGGGTGGGGTTACTCGCCCCAACCTTCGAAGAATTCGTCGCGGATGGCCTGGTCGCATTCGGTGCCCAGGTTCATGGCGTCCATACGCTCCATGCCACCCACCTGAACGGCATCCCACATATCCAGCGCGCACTGGCGCTCGCCCAGCTCATCGGCCCAGAAGACGCCGGTGGTCTGCTCAAGCTGCGCGACGAACGGGGCCATGATCGGGTCTTCGGTATATTTCTCCAGTTCGACCATATCCAGACGGCCGGGCAGCTCGCCGGTGATGTCGTTGTAGAGCGTCTGGGCTTCCGCGGTGGTCATGTACAGCAGGAACTTGCCGGCGGCATCCAGCACCGCCGGATCCAGCGTGGCCTTGGTGGTCAGCGAGATCGGCCAGGAGGAGCCGGTGGTGATACGGCCGGCGGGGCCTTCGGGCATCACAGCGGTGGCCCATTCCACCCCCGGGGCTGCGTTTTCGCGCAGGAAGCCAACCGCATAGGTGAGCTGCGGGGTCATGCAGCTCAGCCCGGCAGCGAAAGCCTCCAGTTCACCCTCGAAGAAGCCTTCTACCGATACGTTATGCACCTGGGCGAAGTCCAGCATGTAATTGAAGGCATCGACGGCGCCACCCTCGTTCCAGAGCGTGGTCCGGTTGTCTTCGCTGAAGACCTGCCCGCCAAAAGCCTGCACCAGCGGACGCCACCAGTTCCAGCCGTCAGCGCCCCACTCCAGGTAGTAGCCCGCCCGGGTGATGTTGCCGGCCTCGTCGTACAGGGTGCAGTCCTTGGCAGCCTGGACGAAGTCCTCCCAGGTGTCGGGCGGCGCATCCCAGCCGGATTCGGCCAGGTAGGCGGGGTTGTAGATCAGGGCGAAGT
>CAZGYW010000338.1:2351-3983 GCA_964530495.1 uncultured Anaerolineae bacterium | reverse complement strand
TCCAGCATGGAGGCGGCATCCTGCGGGCTGACCAGGGCGGGCAGCGGGGCGGACTGCTCGGCAGCGGGCGCACAGCCGGCCACCAGCACGGCCAGCAGCAGGGTTCCCAGGATGAGTGAGCGAAAATGAGGCGCCATATTCCAGTGATCCTCTCGAAGGATTGGTGGTAAGAGTTGTCAGCGTCCGGCGACTCCCCCGGTCGGAAGCGTCACCGCGCCCCTCTTAGACGCGTGGCGGGGTGGCAAGGTCACACGCCGGGATGCCGGGGCGGGGCCGGATAGGCCGGCTCAGGCTTCCACAGGTTGCTCGGCTTCAGCGACGGTGGCCGGTTTGAGGGGCAGGGTCACGGTGAACGTGCTGCCCTTACCCACCTCGCTCTGCAGCCCGATCGTGCCGCGCATCATCAGCACCAGGTTGCGCGTGATGGCCAGGCCCAGGCCGGTGCCCGGCTCCTGGCTGGTGCGCATCTCCTGGCGGAATTCATCAAAGATCGTCTCGAAGTTCTCTTCCATAATCCCGCGCCCGGTATCCCGCACCTGAAGCTGCCACTGGCGTTCGCCGAACGGTTGGATTTTCACATGAACGGACCCGGTCGTGGTGAACTTGATCGCGTTGTGGGTCAGGTTGATCGCGATCTGGCTCAGCCGTTTCTCGTCGCCAATGATCCGCTCCGGCAGCTCCGGGGAGAGCGTAACCGTAAAGGCCAGTGCCTTCTCCGCGGCCTTGGAATCAAGCTCCGAGTGCAGGATGGTTTCCAGGTTCTTGAGCGGGAAGGCTTCCTCCACGATTTCCAGCTCGCCTGCCTCGATCTTGGAAATGTCCAGGATGTCTTCGATCAGGTCGCGCAGGCGCCTGGCGCTGAGCAGCACGCGTTCCAGGCTGTCCCGCAGCTTGTCGGTCAGGGGGCCGTAGACGCCGCGCAGGGCCAGGTCGGTGAAGACGATGATCGCGCTCAGCGGCGTGCGCAGCTCGTGGCTGGTGCGGGCCGTGAACTGGGACTTGAGCTTGTTGGCTTCCTCCAGCTGGCGGTTGGCCTGCACCAGGTCGTAGGTGGCGTCGTCCAGCCGGCGGCGCAGGTAATCGGTGGAAATCCGGCTGAGGATCGCCACGAAAAAGAAGACCAGCACGCCGATGACCAGCATACTGATGATGCCGATCGGATCGGAGAGCGTGGCCTGGGCGACCCAGCCGCGCTGTTCGGAAGTGTAGGCCAGTACCCACAGGCTGGACGCGATCGCGGCGCTGATGTAACTCTGGCCGGGGTCGAGCAGCATCCCGGCGATCACGATCAGGGCGATGTACACCGGGCCGACGACCACGACCAGCCCGTGAATCAACAGCGAGTTGATCGCCAGCACGACCATCAGGCCGGGGATGAGGATATGGCTGGCCAGCGTGGGGTTGTTGCGCCGGGCGATATAGCTGGAGAACTGCGCGATGGGCACCATTGCCACCACGCCCAGCATGGTGATCAATATCTGGGTGGAGGGCTCACTGATGTACAGCAGCAGGTAGAGCGCCAGCACGGGCAGCAGGAAGAGCGTGATTCCCCGGCAGATTTCAACCACAAGACGCCGCTGGCGGGTGATCTCCAGGCGTTCGTAGGGCGACCGGGTTTCAAACAGATTGCTG
>CAZGYW010000338.1:0-2251 GCA_964530495.1 uncultured Anaerolineae bacterium | reverse complement strand
CTGGCGGGTGATCTCCAGGCGTTCGTAGGGCGACCGGGTTTCAAACAGATTGCTGCCGGCCATCGGCCTGCCTCCCTTGCTGATCAAGCAGGGCTGAACGGCACAGCGCCGCCGCGCGCTCAGCCCCGCGCGCGTAAATGCTTACGGTTTGCGGCCGCGATATGTGCCGACCGGCGTCGCCAGCTCCACCTCGATGCCCTGTTCCTTGAACCAGCGCCGGAAGTCTTCCCGCCAGAACATACCGTGGCAGCTTTCGTTGGTGCGGAAGACCAGGTCGAAGTACGGGTTGGCTTCCGGCTTGAAGGCCTGCGCCCCGAAGACCAGCCCGCCCGGTTTGCAGACGCGCACCATCTCGCTGATCGCCTGGCGCGGGTCGGGCGTCCAGTGCAGCATCCAGAAGGACATCACCGAATCGAAGCTGTTGTCGGGGAACGGCAAGCGGGTAGCACTGGCTTCCTTAAAGACCGGCCGGTTAGCATCGGTAATGGGGGGGTGGTTGGGGTCCAGTTCTTTCACCATCGGCTCAAAGGCTTGCTCGGCCAGGCCGATAATGCCCGGCACGGGGTCGATGCCCGTGATCCGGGTCTTGCCACCCAGGCGGGTCCAGATTTCGGCCGTCTCCCGCCCGCTGCCGCACCCGACCTCCAGCAGCGTGCCGGATTGCAGCCAGCGCAGGTCTTCCGCCGTCAGGAAGTCGAACACGGCCAGGCGCATGGAGGAGTACAGCCGCTGGCCGAGCGTGGCGTCCATCTTGAGCAGGAGCTGCCGCCCGTCCTTTTCGAAGCTCTCCGCCAGCACGACCGGCTCCTGGCGCATGCGGGGCAGGATGTTAACGACCATGCCCTCGGCCATGTTGGTGAAGCCCACGACCGTTCCGGAGGTGCGGTTGACCAGCGCGTCGATATTCGGCATCTGGACCTCTGGGTTGCGGCGGTACACCCGGTCCTCATCGATCAGCATGTTCTCTTTGTCAGTGGAAAGGATTTCCAGCCACTCCCGGGTGTAGTCAATATCCGCAAAGCCGAACTCGGTGAGGATCTGCGCATACGTGCGCGGCTCCTTGAGATACTCAAAAAGGCCAGCCTCCTCAAATACCTTCAGGGCGTAATAGCGAAACAACTTGTCGGCCTGGCGACCCAGGCGCATCACTGACCCCACATTGCTCAGAATCCGCCAGTACACACGTAGCTCGCGCAGCATCCCCTCACTCCTTTTGTGGGCCTGGCTCGGCCAGGTACGGCTTCATGAACTTGACGAACTTATCGATGTCGATTGGCTTGGTGAAGTAGTCGGTGCAGCCGGCTGCCAGGGCGCGCTCGCGGTCGCCAACCATGGCGTGGGCGGTCAGGGCCAGGATCGGCGTCTCCTGGAAGGTGCGGTCCCGGCGCAGGGAGCGCACCACTTCCCAACCGCTGAGCTTGGGCAGGGAGAGATCCATGACGATCACGTCAGGGCGGTGCTGGTAGGCCATCGTCACCGCGGCGTGACCATCCCGCGCAAAGAGCAGGTCGGTTTCCCCGAGGAAATACTCCAGGATCTCGGAGATCACGAGCAGGTTGTTCTCTTCGTCTTCGACAATAAGAATACGCCGGGACATGATCGGCTGCGTGGCTCCCGCGGACGTCGCACTGCTGAGGCGAATATGTGCCAATCCAGGCGGTTGCGCGCTCTCCCCCGGGGCCGCCGCCTGTTCCCCTGTGGCAATCATTGCCCACTATAGAACAGACCTGCCAGGAAAGCAATAACACTCGTTTAGTATGGAGTGTCGAGGGTAACGAATTTTTTCAACAGAATAACAAAGAATGGCCTGTTCATTTTGTAATCAAAATACAATTATTATTCAATAAATATATCTAAACATATTCTGTAACTAGGTGATCTGAAGAATTTGTAAATTCAATACTCATACCGGTTCCGGGCGCTGATCGCTGTGGTATGATGCGGTTGACTTCTTATTCAGACACACAAAGGACCACACCATGGTGCGCATGTTTGTTACCCTCCTCAAGCGTTATCTGGCCTACCTCTAGTGCCAGCGGAGCCTGCCCCGCCCGGCGGTTCTTATCCGCGGTGACAGGCTATCGCTCCCGTAGATCACAAACACCACCCCTCCCCGGCGTGGTGTTTGTGATTCTGGGGGAGTGTTGCCAGGTGCCCCCGCCGCCCGCTCGCTACTCGCAGGCCAGGGTCAGTGTGTAGCTGCCTTCCGGCGCTACCTGCTGAACCTGCTGCTGCGCTCCTTCCAGATGGA
>CAZGYW010000337.1:0-3989 GCA_964530495.1 uncultured Anaerolineae bacterium | reverse complement strand
CGACTGGCCACGACACCCTTTCGTTCTGTTGTTCCGGCCGGATGCCGGACGAGTTCGGGAGGCTGCTCCTGCGCGCCGGAGTGGCTGATTCCCGGCAAAGATTCCCTGTGCCCCCCATGCGGAGTATTCGTAAACAGAATACGTGAGCATGGTAAGCGGGGCAATGGTACCTTTGTTTAACTCTGGACTCATGATAGCGGGGATTGCGCCGGGATAGGGTAAAGCCCGGTAAAAAATTCCCCTTATCGGCCCGGATTTAGGAGAAATTTACCAGCTAAAGAATGGTAAGCCGGTGCTGGCCGGGCATCAGCTTATGATCAGGTAGCCGCGCCCGTGGACGTTACGCAGGTAATGGGGCGTGTTGGGGTCGGCTTCGATCTTGGCGCGCAGGTTGCGGATGTGGACGTGCACCAGCTTGGGGTTGCCGGTGCCGGGGGGATACTCCCACACGTTCTCCAGCAGATCGGTGGTGGAGACGGGCGTCCCGGCGTGAAGCATCAGGTAGTGGAGCAGGCGGTGCTCCATCGCGCTGAGCGGGACCACCTGACCGTTGATGGTCAGCTCCGCCCGGGTGGAATGCAGGGAGAGAGCGCCGACGACAACGTAATCGGACTGGACATCCAGCACGCCGCCGGGGGCGCGGCGCAGCAGGGCGCGGAGCCGCGCCGGCAGCTCGATGACCTCAAAGGGCTTGGTGAGGAAATCGTCCCCGCCGGCATCCAGCGCCTCGGCCACATCGGTCGGGCGGTTCTTGGCCGTCAGGAACAGGATCGGGATGCGGGCCAGGAACGGGTCCGCGCGCAGGCGGCGGCAGACCTCCAGCCCGGTCATCTCCGGCATGATGATGTCCAGGACGAGCACATCCGGCCGGTCTTCGCGCAGCATCTCCAGGGCTTGCGCCCCCTTTTCGGCGGTCGTCACTTCAAATCCGGCGCTTTCCAGCACGCGCCGGATGGAACGCAATACCTGGGCGTCATCATCCACAACCAGAATCTTCGCCATGCTTGCCAGCCTCTCTTGCCCCCGGCAGCCCGGGAATCAGTCCGCGCCCGTGACGGGCAGCCTGACGCTGAACGTTGTCCCAACGCCGGGCGCGCTCTCCACGCTGATTGTGCCGTGATGGCGCACGATCACATCGTGGCAGATCGCCAGGCCCAGCCCGGTGCCGTAGGATTTTGTCGTAAAGAAAGGCGAGAAGATGCGCGTCATATTCTCCGGGGTAATCCCCTCGCCATTGTCGCGCACACTCACCTCGACCTGGTTTTCGTCCGCCAGGAAGCGGGTGCGCACCGTGATCTCGCCATTGGGCGTGCTGCGGATTGCATCCCGCGCGTTAAGCAGCAGGTTGATCCAGACGACGTCCTCCAGGTGCTTGCCGCTGGCTTTGATCGGCGGCAGGTCGGGTTCCAGCGCGATCGCCAGCCGGGTGACGAACGGCTCCACCTGGGCTTTGACCAGGGCGATGGCGTTCTGGACGGACTGGTTGACGTCGATCTCCAGCATATCCAGGGGCACGCTGCGCGCCAGGTCAAGCATCTGCTGGACGATCGTCCCGGCGCGGTAGGCGGCTTCACCGATGGCGTCCACCGATTCCAGGACATCCGGCTCCAGCGTGTGCTGGCTCTTGAGCAGGTGCAGCTCGGCGATGATGGTCGTCAGCGGGTTGTTGATCTGGTGCGCCACCCCGGCTGCGACCTCACCCGCGGCAGCCAGGCGCGCGCTCCAGGCCAACTGCTCCTTCGCTTCGCCCAGCGCGTCCTGCGCTTTCTCCAGCGAGCCGAGCATGGCGTTGACACTGCCGGCCACCGTGGCGACTTCGTCTTCCCCGACCACGCTGACCCGGGCGGAAACATCGCTGCTGCGGCCGATTGCCAGCACCTCGTCCCGCAGGCGCAGCAGGCGGGAGAGCACTTCGCGGTTGAACAGGGCGCTGCCGCCCAGGATGGCGAGCACGCTGACGCCGGCGACCACAGCCAGGTTCAGCAGGACCACGGACTCGCCCCGGCTGTAGATGTCGCGCGGCTGGATGATGCGCACCAGCAGGCTCGGCGCGCCGGCCAGGTCGGGCAGGCTGGCGTAGCTGGCGATGCGGCTGCCGTCCAGCGCCCGGCTGAGGATCGGCGCGGCCGCACTGAGGGTCGCCCGCGCCAGCTGGAGGTCAGCGGCGAGCTGCGGGCGCGTGACCGGTTCGATCTCCACCGGCAGGCGTGTGATGCGCGCCAGGCGCTGCAGTTCCTGCGCATTGAGCTGGCGGCCCCAGATCAACGTGCCCTGCGCGGGCGCCGCGCGGGCCGTATCCAGCACCGGCGCGACCAGGACCAGCCACGGTCCTTCCGGCAGCACCACGTACCCGCTGCGCACGGTCGGCGCAGACGCGGCGCCAGCGGGCGCGCTGTCCACAGCCGCCAGCAGCGCCGCCGGAAAATCGGCCGCCACGCCCTGGTAGAGGTCGTAGCCGCCGGCGTAGACGATCTCCCCGGCCGGGTCAAGGAGGGCCATCGCGTCAATGCGCAGGTTGGCGAAGACCTCCGGCTGGAGGTTCGCCAGGCGGTAAGCCGCGCTGCGGTTCTGGATGAAGGCGTAGGTGTCATCCCACCAGGCCCAGCGCGCTGCCAGCAGCGCCAGCGAGTCCTGCTCGACCTGCAGGACGTTCAGGGTGCGCTGCATGTTCTGAGTCATCGTGCGGGTTTCCAGCTCCACGAAGCTGTCCAGCAGGATGGCGCGCGCCGTGCCGTACATCAGCACGAGCAGGCTGATGAGCACCAGGCCAAAGATGAGGGCCACTTTGCGGCGGAGCGTCATAGCTGCCTTTCCCCGGCTACGGGCATGCGCTACTGTGTATTGTAGGCGCAACGCGGGCAGGGCGCTAACAGCGCGGAGCGGTCAGCGGTCAGCTCTATGGCCTTTGGCGGTTGGCTCCTGGCGTTTGCCCAACCGCTAACCGCCTTTTGCTCTAGCTGAAAGCTGATGGCTGACCGCTTTTGTTTGTAGCTGAAAGCTGATCCCTGACCGCTTCTTCGCCGTTTGCGCCGCTTTCCGGGCACAGTACAATCGACCGCGAGGTTGTGCGGTTAGCGGCCCGGGATTCAGGGGGAATGATGCGCCAGGAAACGCCGGAAGTCTACGCGATTGCGCTGGATGTGGGTGGCAGCTCGGTCAAGAGCGGGATCGTGGCCCGCGGCGGGCGGGTAATCGGCCGGCCGCAGGAGACACCGGTCGCCAGCGAGGGGCCGGCCGAGCCGATCCTGGAGACGTTCGCGGCGGTGATTCGGCAGCAGATCGCGGCGCTGGATGGAGCCGACTTCTGCGGGGTGGGGCTGGGCTTCTCCAACCCGATGGAGTACCCGCAGGGCATCAGCTTCATCAGGGGTCAGTTCAAGTACGATTCGATCTATGGGATGCACGTCGGCGCGGCGATCCGGGCGCGGGTGGACCTGGGCGAGCGCCCGATCCTGTTCCGCAATGACGCGGAAGCGGCGATTGTCGGGGAAGCCGTCTATGGCGCGGGCCGCCCGTTCCGGCGCCTGATCGGGCTGACGCTGGGCACCGGCCTGGGTTCTTCATTCGTAGTGGATGGCGTCCGGCAGACGTCCGGGCCGGGCGTGCCGGAGGAGCATGAGGGCTTCCTGTGGCCGCTTCCGGCGCTGGATGCGCGCGCGGATGATGTCTTCTCCACGCGGGGGATCATGGCTCGCCTGGCGGCGGTCAACAGCGCGGCGCCATCGGTCAAGGCGGCGGCGGAAGCGGCGCGGCGCGGTGACGCGGCAGCGCGGAGGGTGTTCCGCGAGTTTGGCGCGGACCTCGGCGCGTTCCTCAAGCCCTATGCGGCGGCGTTTGGAGCGGAGGCGGTGCTGATGCTGGGCGGTATCGCCGGGGCACTCGACCTGTTCGAGGCGGAGGTGGCCGCGACACTGGGCGTGCCGATCCTGCCGACCGCCCTGGGCGGCAACGCGGCCTTGCTCGGCGCGGCTGACCTCGTGCTGCCGAAA
>CAZGYW010000336.1:0-3998 GCA_964530495.1 uncultured Anaerolineae bacterium | reverse complement strand
CCAGGATCTGGCGATAGCCCAGGCCGCTCATTGCCGGGCAGCGCCGATCATAGCCCGCAGCGCGCAGTTCTTGCACCTCCGCGACCAGCCCGGCTGCCAGCATGTGGTCGATACGGGCATCGATCCGCGCATGCAGTAACTCTCCGGGCAGGGTCAGGCCGATCTCCAGGATGCGGTATGGCGGTGGCGCCTTGCGCTGCAGGGTGCTGATTGGAAGGCCAGCTTCCAGGGTAACCTCCAGCGCGCGGATCACGCGGCGGACGTTATTGGGGTGAATTTTCCCGGCCGCATCCGGATCAGCGGCAGCCAGCCTATCCCACAGGGCGCGGGGGCCATGCGCTTCCGCGAACGCTTCCAGCTCGGCCCGCAGCGACTCGTTGGGGGCGACCTCCGGGATGCACCAACCCTCCACAACGGCGCTGATGTACTGCCCGGTGCCACCGACCAGCAGCGGGACATGACGGCGTGCAAGCGTGGCGTCGATGGCGGCGTAAGCGGCCCGCTGGTAGCCGGCCAGGGAGAGAGTCTGATCGGGATCAACCAGGTCCAGCAGGTGGTGGGGCGCGCGCGTTTGCTCGGTGGCGGAAGGCTTGGCCGCGCCAATGTCCATCCCGCGATAGACAAGACGGCTATCGGCGCTGATGATCTCGCCAGCGGCGGCTTCCGCCAGTTCCAGCGAAAGCTCGGACTTACCGACGGCGGTCTGGCCGAGGATGACGACCAGCGGCCCGGTGTATTCACCAGCCGGCGATGTCATGGATCACCTCAATCTGCCGTCCGCCGGGGCCGAGCGCGATCACAACCAGGTCCAGCCGCCAACCCGTATCCTCAGCGTCCAGGTCGTGCGCCTCCAGGTACGCGTGGATGGCCGCCAGCAGTCGGTTCTGTTTGGCCGGTGTGATACTCTCCAGGGCGGTGTCGGTTGTCGGGGCGCGCCGGGTGCGAACTTCCACAAATACCCATTCGGCGCCATCGTGCGCGATGATGTCCAGTTCTCCGGCCGGGCAGCGCCAGTTGCGCTCCACAATCGACAGGCCGCACCGCTGCAAATGGTCGGCAGCGAGGGTTTCGCCATAGGCGCCAAGTTGCTGCCGGGCTGGTGGCATTGTCTCGCACGCTCCCTATTCGTGTTCCTGGTTCGCTGCCAGTTTCTAACCCAGGCGGTGTTCCAATGCAAGGTCTGGACGAATGTTGCTGCCTGATCGCCGATCATGCTAAAATCCACCACTGGTAAGAAGCGGGGCAGAAAGCGCAGGGGTGACGATGTCTTCGATCGCGACCTTACTCCGACAGGCCGATATCTTCTACGAGCTAACTGATGCGCAACTCGATCTGGTGGCATCGATCGGCGAACGCAGGACGTATCAAACGGGAGATGTGCTTTTTGAGGAGAACTCGCGCGGGGACGAGCTGTTCGTCATTGTGCATGGCGAGGTCGAGATTCAGATTAACCCGGATTTCGTGGGCGGCGGTAGCGCCAGCGGCCCGCAGACGATCGCCACTTTGCGCCGGGGACAGTCCTTTGGCGAGGTTGCGCTGGTGGATGAGGGGTTGCGTTCTGCCACAGCGCGCTGTGCGCAGCATGACACCCAACTGGTGATGATCCCGCGCGATAAGCTGATGACGTTATGCGACACGTATCCCCAGCTTGGCTACCGGCTGATGCGCAACCTGGCTGCGGATCTTGCCATGAAGATCCGCAATACCGATTTGCAGGTGCGGGAACAACTCACACGGGACCGGCAGCACGGGGAATAGACCGCAAAGTCAGGTCTGAGTCTTCACAGACGATTGCAGTGCTGGGTGAGCGGGGTGTGGCCCTATGGGCGAACTCTCGGAAGCAGGCAGAACACGCGCGCAAGCGGTGATGAGAATCCCCGCCGCCTTGCTGCGCACAATGCGCCCGAAGCAGTGGGTGAAGAACGGCATGGTGTTTGTTGCCCTGGTGTTCGATGCCCAGCTGCTGGTGTGGGACTCGTTGTGGCGGGTGCTGCTGGCGTTTGTGCTGTTCTGCGCCATCGCCGGGACTGTGTACATCATCAATGATCTGGCGGATGTCGAGAAGGATCGGCAACATCCGCGCAAGCGGCTGCGCCCGCTGCCCTCCGGGGCGCTGCCGGTGCCGGTAGCGATTGCGGCAGCCGTCCTCTTTCCGATTGTGGCGCTGGGCCTGGCGTTGTGGTTCAGCCCGCCGCTGGCGGTGACGTTGCTTGTTTACCTGCTGATGCAGGTGGCCTATTCGCTGTGGCTTAAGGATGTTCCCATTCTGGATGTACTGGTGATCGCGGCGGGATTCCTGCTGCGGGTGGTGGCCGGTGTGGTGGTGATCGAGGTCTCCCGCTTCTCCCCGTGGCTGTATGTTGTGATGGGGTTTGCGGCGCTGTTTATGGCCGTGGGCAAACGCCGCCAGGAGATGCTGATGCTGGGGGACCGGGCGATCGAGTACCGGCCGGTGTACCGGCATTACACCATGCCGCTGCTGGACGAGATGCTGCGCATGGTCACCACCGGGACGCTGCTCTCCTATACGCTGTACACGTTTGAATCACGGCCCGACCGGTACGGGATGCTGCTTACCATTCCCTTCGCGGTGTATGCCATCATGCGCTACCTGCATATCATTCATGTCCAGGGCAAAGGCGGCGCCCCGGACGAGGCGCTGCTGGAAGATGTGCCGCTGATGATATGCATCGCCCTGTGGGGCCTGGTGATCGTCGGCGTCCTGTATCTGGGGGCGTAATGGCGATCGTCAGCGCGTCCGCCCCGGGTAAGGTCATCCTCTTCGGTGAGCACGCGGTGGTTTATGGCCAGCCGGCGCTGGCAGTGCCGCTGTCTGCTGTGCGCGCCCATGCTACGGTTCAGGCAGGTTCCACACCGGGCCACCTGATCATTGTGGCGGCCAACCTGGCGCGCACGCTGGTGGCGGGCCCGGAAGTCAAACCGGATGAGCATGCGCTTGTGATTGCGGCCCGCCGCCTGCTCGCCGAGTTAGGCCTGCCTATTCCCGCCCTTCAGATTACGGTACACAGTACGATCCCGGTTGCCAGTGGGCTGGGCAGCGGCGCGGCTGCGACCACCGTGGTGCTGCGCGCACTCAGCCAGGCAGTGGGGCATCCCCTGGACCCGCCGACCCTGAACGACCTGGTGTACGAGATCGAGAAGCTGCATCACGGCACGCCCAGCGGGATCGACAATACTGTAATCGTCTACGAACAACCGGTGTTCTTCGTCAAAGGCGAACCGCTGACGACATTCACGGTGGGCGGGCGGATCGCTTTGCTGGTGGCGGATACCGGTATTCCCAGCCCGACACACCTGGCGGTGGGTGATGTGCGGCGGCTCTATGAAGCGGAGCCGGCGCGGATTGGGGCGGTCATCCAGCAGATCGGTCAGGTCGCGATGGGGGCGCGGAAGGCGCTGGCGGCCGGTGACGCGGCCGCTCTGGGTACCCTGGCAAGCCAGAATCAGGGGTTACTGCACGAATTGACGGTTTCTTGCCCGGAATTGGACCAGTTGGTGGCGGCCGCTGAAGCAGCCGGCGCCTACGGCGCTAAGCTCTCCGGCGGCGGACGGGGCGGCAACCTGATCGCGTTCGTTGCCCCGGAAAAGGCTGTCGCAGTCAGCACGGCACTGCGCTCCGCGGGGGCGGTGCGGGTGATTCAGACGAGTGTGGGTTAGGGACGGGGTATGCTGACTTTCGTGAAGCTGGGTGGTTCCCTGATTACGGATAAGCGGGAGGAGATGGCATTTCGCGCGGAGCGCATGGCAGGACTGGCGTGGGCGATTCGAGAAGTGCGCGCCAGTGACCCAGCCCTGCGACTCCTGCTCGGCCACGGCAGCGGTTCGTTCGGGCATTTCGCCGCGCAGAAATTCGGCACGATGCAGGGGGTTCGCAATGCCGAACAGTGGCGCGGATTCGCGGAGGTATCGCGCGCAGCGGCGCAGCTCAACAGATCGGAAGAGCGTCGTGTAGGGAAAGAGTGTAGGATAGGGTGGTG
>CAZGYW010000335.1:0-4010 GCA_964530495.1 uncultured Anaerolineae bacterium | reverse complement strand
GCCGATCACTGGTGGGCGTTTGCGGATGAGCGTACGCTGGCCGACGGCCTGCTTGAGTCCGGCAAGCTGTTATTTGGTTACGGCCTGCCCTGGCTGGATGGAACGCTGCCGGCGCCGCGCGGTTGACATGCCTTCCGGCCACAGTCATAATCCCCCGCATGATCAGACGACTTCTCTTCAGTGCAGTGCTCATGACCGGGATGATCGCGGGTGGCCTGGCCGGCTGCAGTTCGGGACCGGCGGCTCCGCCCGCGATCGTTGTTGTAACGGCCACGCCTGACCCGGCCACGCCGACTCCTGCCCCGCCACCCACGGTGCCGCCCACGCCAACCCCGCCACCCGATGTAGAGCTGGCGCTGGCCGAGCAGTACCTGCGCAATGGTGAATATGCCAATGCCGCGGCAACCTTCCAGATGGTGCTCGATCTGCCGGAGGAGTCCGTCGCCAGTGAGGTGCGGGCCGCGGCCGCGTATGGGCTGGGCGAGACGCTGCTGCGGGATGGCCGCTTCGAGGTGGCGGTAGCGGCCCTGACGCTGTTTGTGGCGCAATATCCGGAGGATAGCCGCCTGCCGTGGGCCTATTTCCTGCGCGGGGACGCCCGGCTGGGGATGCAGGAGTGGGATGCGGCGCTCCAGGACTTTGAGCAGTACCGGGCGCTGCGGCCGGGGATCATTGACAGCTACGTGCTGGAGCGAATTGGCGACGCGCATTATGCGCAGGGCCGGGTGAGTGAGGCAATCACGGCCTACGAGCAGGCTGTGGCGGCGGGGCGCGGCCTGGTGCCATTGCTGGCCCTGCGTGAGAAGGTGGCCCAGATTTACACCAACCTCGGGCAGCCGCTCAATGCCGTGGCCCAGTACGACGCCATTCTGAGTGTGGCGCGCAACGCCGGCTACCGGGCGGAGATCATGTTCCTGGCCGCGCAGGCGCTGGCCACCGGGAACGACACGGCTGGCGCCCTGGCCCGCTACCGGCAGGTGGCGGAGGCGTATCCGGAGACGCGGCATGCCTACCAGGCGCTGGAACAACTGCGGAATGCGGGTGAAACGGTGGATGCCGCGCTGCGCGGGCGAATTGCCTATACGGCGGAGGACTACGCTGAGGCAATTGCGGCCTGGCACCAGCATACGAGCGAGATCCCGTTGAGCGAGATCCCGGCGGAGCTGCATCTGCTGCTGGGGCGGGCGTACCGCGCGGCGGGCAACGCCAACGCCGCCTGGACGGCCTTTCAGACGATTCTCGATCTGTACCCCACCAGCCCGGAATTCGGCACTGCGCTGCTGGAGCAGGGCCGGACTCGCTTCCTTTCCGGGGATACCCAGGGAGCGATTGAGCGTTACCAGTACCTGGTGCAGACCTATCCACGCCTGCCGGAAGCGCCGGATGCCCTGTGGCGGGTGGGTTACCTGCTGGAACAGCAGAGCAGCATCCCGGATGCCGTGGCGATCTATGAGCGCCTGGGGCGCGAGTACCCCGGCAACAGCTTCGCCATGGATGGCCTGCTGCGCGCGGCGACCATCGCGCTGAATTCGAACGACACCGCAACCGCAGAACGCGTCCTGGCGGCGCTGGGCGCAACCGGCAGCGGGGAAGATGCGGCGGCGGCCTACCTGTGGCTGGGGCGGTTGGCGCAGCAGAACGGTAACATGGCCCAGGCGGAGAGCGCCTACCGATCCGCCGTCGGCGCGGACCCGGAGGGCTACTTCAGTCTGCGTGCGGCAGACCTGCTGGCCGGGCGGGATGCTTTCCAGCCTCCGGCGGGCTACCAGTTCGAGTCCGATCGCCAGCGCGAGCTTGGCCAGGCAGAAGACTGGCTGCGCGCCACCTTCAGCATCACCCAGGCGGAGGCGCTGTGGCCGCTGAGTGCCGCGCTGGAAGCCGACAGCCGCGTGATCGCCGGGCGGGAACTGTGGGCGGTGCTGGCGGTGGACGAGGCCAGTGAGGAGTTCTATGATCTGCTGGATGCCTTTGTGGAGGATCCGCTCAGCACCTACCAGCTGGCGATCTGGTTACGCGGGCTGGGGGCGTACCCGCATTCGATTGTGGGCGCGGCCAACATCATCAAGCAGGCGAATGTGTCTACGCTGGAAGCACCAATGTACCTGGCCCGGATGCGGTACCCTGTGTTTTATGCTGATCTGGTGGTGGCGGAAGCCGAACGCTACGGGCTGGACCCCCTGATCATCTTCTCCCTGATCCGGCAGGAAAGCCTGTTTGACCGCTATGCCACTGCCGCAGCCAGCGAAAAAGGGCTGACGCAGGTGATCCCCGGGACGGGGGATCACATCGCCAACCGCCTGGAATGGCCGGACTACCAGCATACCGACCTGTTCAAGCCGTACGCCAGCATCGCCTTCGGCGCCTACTATCTGTGGGAGCAGATCAACGGCTTCGACTTCAACGTGCCGGTCGGGATCGCCGCCTATAATGCCGGGCCGGGGAATGCTGCCCAGTGGGTGGCGGCTTCCGGCACCGATCCGGATCTGTTCATCGAGGGCATCGGGTTCGACAGCACGCGCGGGTATGTCCGGCGCCTGTACGAAAGCCACTTCATCTATCGCCAGCTATACGGGACTGGCTAACCGGTGGCGGGGTGCACATAAAAGCCCGGAGCTGACGCTCGCGGGCTTTTTTTCTGCTGGGAGACGGCGGTTGCTCAGCGCTGGGCGTTCATGTCCAGCATGGTGCGCACTTTGTCCACCAGGTCGTGGTGAAGAATAGGCTTGGGCAGGTAGTCGTTCGCGCCGGCGTCCATGCCGCGCATGACACTCTCGGCATCTCCCCGCGCGGAGAGTATCAGAACGGGGGTGTCTTTGGTCACCGGGCGGCTGCGAACGGTCCGACATAACTCTATTCCGTCCATGCCAGGCATCATGACATCAAGGATTATTAGGTCAGGGGTAACTCTTTCCAGTTCGGCAAGCGCCGCGTTGGCGTCTTTGGCTTTGATGACCGTGAAGCCGCCCCGTTCAAGCATAATGCCGATCAGGGTCAGTGCTCCAATTTCGTCATCGACAACTAGAACATGTTTCATGCCCGGTGTCTCCCTTCGTGTGCAGGCGATGACCTGGGAATCACCACCCCGTGCGCTTAGTGTAGCATCCTTTGCCACCAATGCAAAACGCCGCCCATCTGGGGTGTTCGAACTTCGAAATACGCTAGTACCGGGTTATTAGTACGATATTTTGTAGGATTGAGCTGAAGCGGGCTGGTATAATGGGCGGGTGCGGTGAGCCTTTGAACGGAGTCCGGGATGACGTCGGTAGAACGGGTTGTGGCGGCGGGGGATACGGTGCTGTTCGTGACGAAGGATCGGAAGACCTTTCTCCGCACGCTGATACCAGGCGCGCGCCTGCAGACGCATCACGGATTCCTGGAGTTCGATGCGCTGTTCGGTCTGCCGTTCGGCAGCCGGGTCCAGACCCATCTCGGCCAGGACGTGTGGATGCTCAAGCCGAATCTGGATGATGTCATCCGCCATCTGCGGCGCGAGACTCAAATCATGTACCCCAAAGATATCGGCTATGTTCTGCTTAAGCTGAATGTCCAGTCCGGTGCGCGGGTGATCGAAGCCGGGACCGGGAGCGGGGGGCTGACCACCGTGCTGGCCTCGATGGTCGGCACGGAAGGGCATGTGTACAGCTATGAGCGGCGTCCCCAGGCGCAGGCCCTGGCGCGCCAGAACATCGATCGGCTGGGGCTGGCGGAGCGGGTGACGTTCATCGAGCGGGACATTGCCGGGGGATTTGACCAGACCGGGGTGGATGCGCTGTTCCTGGACATGCATGACCCGTGGCAGTATCTGCCCCAGGCCCATGCCGCCCTGCGCGGCGGCGGGTTTCTGGGATCCATTGTGCCGACACTGAACCAGGTGTTGATCCTGAACGAAGCCCTCCATAGTCCGCGCTGGTTTCTGGTGGAAGTGGAGGAGATCCTGCTGCGCCAGTACAAGGCATCCGCCCAGCGTGTGCGCCCGGAAGACCAGATGATCGGCCATACCGGTTTTTTGA
>CAZGYW010000334.1:0-4011 GCA_964530495.1 uncultured Anaerolineae bacterium | reverse complement strand
CGTCCGGCCCCACGGGGAGCCGGCCCCGGCGCGGGCCTGGCGGCCGGCAGGCGCGACGCAACCGCGGACGGCGCCGCAGGGCTGTCATCGGTGATAACCCGCGGACGAGGGCTGCGCAGGCGCTTCACCGCGCCGGAAGCGAATGTGATCTGCATCCCACCCGCAGTACGTTCGACCGTCACTCCGTGCAAGCGCACGCGCACCGGCCAGGGCAACCCATACGCCCCCTGAATCGCGACTGCCTGCGGCGATTGGATGGTGAAGCCCATCAGCCGCCACAGCAGGTGCAGCGGCACGATCCCGGTCACGTAGTCGCGATCGCCCAATCCCGCTAATCCGTCCGGGTTATACGCTTCCCGGAAATTCTTCTCGGTCTGCAACACGCCAATCCGGGCTGCCAGCAGGCGATCCAGCAGGCTCGCCGCGAGATCGGCGTGATCAGCGTCCAGCAACCCTTCGCCCAGCAGCGTGTTCCACAGCGGCCAGGCGCCGCCGCAGCCTTTCTCATTGGCCGGGTCGTACACCGGCGAGTCCGCCGGGCATAGCGGCACGCCGTACTGCCGCCAGTAGCGCGCCGGATCGGTCAGCGTCGCGATCAGGGCGGCCGCGCGCTCCGCATCGGCGCCGCAAGCCAGCAACGGTAGCAGCAAGGTCACGTCCTGGAGCGTCCAGTCGATGCTGCGCACCTCCAGCGTGTAGACGCGGCTCAGTCCTTCAGCCACGACGCGATCAATCCGCGCATATACTTGCGCCGATGTCGCCGCCCCGCCGTTGCGATACCAGTCGAACGCCCCATCCTCCAGCACTTCCTCAACCGGGCCGCCATCCGCGCCCACACCGTGCAGCGTCACGCGCAGCCCGCCGGGCCGGTGGTCGCGCCCGCCGCGCACGCGCACGACCAGCCGCGCGGGCGGAGCCAGCTCCAGCGACGGAATCAAATCCTGGTCGCCTTGCCCTTCCGCAATCGCACCGCCCGCGGACGCCTGATGCGTATCCCGGTCGCGGTACTGAAACGCACCGGTGACGGGTTGCCACAACGCATCCAGGTGGGCCAGCAGCCCCTCAAGCCGCGCTTGAACGCCCGCGTTAGCGGCCGGCTCTCCCAGCGCCTCACCCAGCGCAATCAGGCTGCGCGCCTCCCGGATGAGCAGCGCCGCCAGGCCCGGCGACTCCGCCAGCCGGATGTCCACATTCTGCGAATAAGCCAGGTACGGGGCGAATATCGGATGGTTGCGGAACCCGGCCTGGGCCGCCGCCTGCCATTCCGGCAGGCCGTCCCCGTCGCGATCCACATCCGGCGCGAACCAGCGCTCGAAAAAGCGCAGCAGTGCGGGGTACGCCTCCTGGACGAAAGCCAGGTTGCCCGTGTACTGGTAGACCTGCCAGACCAGGGCCGCCAGCAGCGGCGCGGCCAGCAGTCCGCTGCGCTGCCCGGCCAGGCCGGGGCGGCCATCCAGGAAGCCGTCGGGCTGCATCACGGCCAGGGCGTTCCGCACCAGCCCTTCCGCCAGATCCGGCGCGGCGGGCGCCACCGCCAGCGCGGTCAGATACACTTCCGGCAGGGCCTGCCCGGCCCACTGCCAGTAGTGATCGCTTCCATCCCCGGCCGGGCTGAAGCCGCGCGCCGGGATGCGTGCGCCCACCACCGAGGGGTGCGGCAGGGCCGGAGTCGGCCCCACGAAGCTCCCCAACGCCACCCGGTAGCTGAAAGCGATCGCAGCGTCACGGGCAGTATCGCCAGTCTCAATGACCGGCACCGCCTCCTGGAGCATCCGCAACGTCTTAAAATGCCCTTCCCAGTCCTCCTGGTAAAGCCAGTGCGCCGCCAGAGCCAGCGACGAGCGGACGTCCGGCCGGGCGGCATGCACCCAGCGCAGGGCCACCTGCTCACCGGGCGGAATGGTCACCCGGGCCGCCAGCTTGGGGCTGGGCTGGCTTGAGGCCCGAACAGCATGCAGCATCACGACCGGGTTCAGGTTGCCGACCTTCTTCAGGTGCAGCGCGTGCTGGCCGCCCTCCAGCGTCAGGAGGCCGATCTCGCCAGCTTTGCCCTCGGTCATCACCTGGGCGAAGAGGTCAATGCCGGTCTCAAGCACGGTATCGCTCTCGTTGCGCAGGGTGAAGCGTCCGCCGATGGCGTGCGAGGTCATCGCCCAGACTTCGACCTGGACGGCCAGCCTGGAATCGGGCCGCGCACTCAGTCGCACGTAGCTCGGCCCAAATGTATGGATAACGGGCGGACTGGCGTAATCGGCCGCCTCGTAGATGACACGTTCATTCACGATCCACATCGGCGCCAGGCGCGCCAGACCACACCGCCCACCGTAGCGCGTTTCCAGCGCCAGGGCGGGCGAGTGCTCTTCACCGATATTCAGTTCCCAGATCTGGTCGTCAGCGTAGTCCGTGTGAAACTGCCGGGCGTCGGCAGCCAGGCGCAGCGCCAGCGGATCTTTTGCCGTCAGTTGCCAGTTGCGCATGATGCTCCCCGTAAGCTGACGCCTGAGCGGTGAGCGGCAGCCTCCGCCTCAGTCCAGCAGACGCCAGGTCATTTCGCCTTCATCAAAGGCGAAGGTCTCGTTGCCCAGGCTGACCAGGATGTGCGTGCCCGGACCGGCGATGTAGCGGCCGTCAGTGTCCAGGTACCCCCCGGCACGGTATTCATAGCGCGTCACAAAGCCGAATTCCGGGGTAGTCCCCCAGCCCAGTCCGGTGCGAATATCGTCATGCTCGCGCCACAGGCGGCCGAACCCGCGCCGCGGCTGGATGCCATCCACCGGCGGGGTCAGGTCCGGATCGATCTCGGCCTCACCCTCCACGAAGGTATCTTCGTAGATGCGCCACGTGCCGGTTTCGGTCGTGCCGGCGTCATTGATCATGACCCAGATGTCCTTGGTTGGCTGCAGCCAGAACATCCGCCCACCCTGGAAGACCTGCTCCGCCACCTGGATCTGAGTCTCGACCGGGGTCGGGAAGGCTGGTGTATCTTCCACTTCGATCGGGCCATCAGGGAGCGCAGCCGGGGTGGTGACCGCCGCCGGCGTCGCGGCCTCGGAGGTCTCTGCGGCAAGCGCGGTCAGCGTCGGCGGCTGGTGCGTGGCGGTCATCACAATGTACACCTGCGTCTCCGGCGGGCCGCAGCACGCCGAAGAGGCCACCATCAGGAACATAGCCAGTAAGGCAAAACTCAACATACGGGGCTTATTCATGTAACTCTCCCATCTCATCTTTCCAATAGCGTTGCCCGGTCGCACGCTCCAGACCGGCCGGAAACCCTCAAAACATCCAGCGGCCGGCGCGCGATCTGTCAACCGGAACCTGCCATGAAAGCCCCCCAGCACATCACCCAAACGCCCCGCATTGTAGCAGTCCTATCGCCAGATTAAAAGACCGACTGTTCGGACGCCTGGCATCAGGATACCGCGCCTGCCCGCCCGTTTCCCGACGGCTTGCTGACAATTCACCGTCACTCTGGCGCCGCCAGCTCTTCGATGACAACCGAACGGTATGTGGATACCTGGACCTCCCCCCTCCGCCAGGACCCGGCCGGTAGCCCCATCTTGTGGCACAGCAGGTCCAGAAAGGCGACCGGGTCGGGCGCGCGCTCCCACACCTGCGGCAGGAACGTCGCCCGCCGCCCGCCGATCATCAGGATAACCCCATCGACACCTGGTCGCAGCAGCCCGGGAATGCGGGCCGGATCGTCAAAGACCAGCGGCTCAGGCGGGGTCAGCACCGAGATCTCAATCCTGAGGTCAGGCACTTCGCCGGGCTGCACCGGCATAAAGCGCGGGTCCTGCAGGGCCGTCTGGCCGGTGATGTAGCAGACCTCGTAGGCCAGGGGCGCGCGCGCTTCCAGCACACCCGTGCAGCCGCGCAGGTCACCGGTGCGCGTGTGGAGCGTAACGAAACAGGCGCGTTCTTCCCGCAGCACAGCCGGCAGCGTCTCCAGATCAGGCAGCGTCAGCCCGCGACCGGCGGCCGCGTCGTCCAGCGCCGCACGTGCCAGGCGCA
>CAZGYW010000333.1:0-4027 GCA_964530495.1 uncultured Anaerolineae bacterium | reverse complement strand
TCGCTGTACAGCGGCGATCTCTTTGCCCCCAGCACAGAGCCGTGGCAGCCCCTCCGCCCCAATGCGAATGTCGCTCCAATCGACGGTGACCGGCTGGCCGATCTGCTGGATGAGCACGGGCTGATGGCTGAGCGCCTTCCCGGCTACGAGCACCGCCCGGAGCAGATCATGATGCTCCGGGCCGTGGCTGATGCTTTCAACAGCAGCCGCCACCTGATGGTCGAAGCGGGTACCGGGACGGGCAAGTCCATCGCCTATCTGCTGCCCGCCATCCACTGGGCACTCAAGAACAATGAGCGGGTCGTCATCTCCACCGACACAATCAACCTTCAGGAACAACTCCTGAACAAGGACATTCCCCTGATCCGGGACACGCTGGGCCTGGACTTCCGCGCTGCGGTGGTCAAGGGCCGCAACAACTACCTGTGCCCGCGTCGCCTGGCCGCCTTGCGGCGCCGCCGCCCGACCACGGTGGACGAGCTGCGCGTCTATGCCAAGGTCCTGATCTGGCTGCTCTCCAGCAGCACCGGCGACCGGACCGAAATCACCCTGCGCGGCCCGGCGGAATTCAGCGCCTGGAGCCGCCTCAGCGCCGAGGACGATGGCTGCACGCTTGAACGCTGCCACACGCAGATGCATGATACCTGCCCGTTCTTCAAGGCACGCCGCCGCGCTGAGGAGGCCCACATCCTGATCGTCAACCACGCCCTGCTGCTGGCGGACGTCGCTGCAGGCAGCCGGGTGCTGCCCCGCTACAACTACGTCATTCTGGACGAAGCCCACCACCTGGAAGACGCCACAACTGACGGCCTGTCCTTCGAACTCGATCAACTCGCTCTGCACCGCCAGTTGGCCGAACTTGGCGACCGGCGCAGCGGCATCCTGGGTGACCTGCTCAGCCACGCCCGCGGCGCCATCCCGGAAACGTATTTCACACAGCTTACCGGCTACGTGGAAAGCGTGGAAGAAGCTGTTGACATGATGAAAATCCATGCCAGCAACTTCTTCAGCATCGTGCACCAGTACCTGGAAGCGGATCGCCTGCTGCACACCAGCAACTACATCAACCAGGTCCGGATCACGGATAAGGTCCGCAGCCGCCCGCCCTTCGCCCAGGTCCAGGCCGCGTGGGACACGCTCAGCCAGTTTACCACCGGTATCTCCCGGGCCATGAACAGTCTGGCAGTCGTCCTGGGACGTCTGAACGACTACGACATCGAAGACTACGAGGACATTGTCACCAACATCGCGTCCGCCGCCCGTAACATGGATGAGATTCACCAGGAATTGGAAGCCTTCACCCGCAAACCCGACGCCAACCGCATCTACTGGGTGGAGGTCGGGCAGGATCGGCAGCGCATGTCCCTGCACAGCGCCCCGCTGCATGTCGGCCCCCTGATTGAGGAGCACCTCTGGCGCCCCAAGCAGAGCGTGATCCTGACCAGTGCCACGCTCCAGACCGCCGGCTCCTTCGACTACATTCGCGATCGGCTGCAGGCCGAGGACGTCGCCACTCTGGATGTCGGTTCGCCCTTCAATTACCGGGACTCCACCCTGCTCTACCTGCCCACCGATATGCCTGATCCGAATATCCGCGAGGCATACCAGGAAGCGGTTGAAGAATCGCTGATCAGGCTGGCTGCCGCGACCGGCGGCCGCCTGATGGGCCTTTTCACCAGTTACACCCAGCTGCGCGAGACGGCCCAGAACATCGCCCCCCGGTTGGCCCTGGGCAATATCGCCGTCTTCGATCAGAGCGATGGCTCCAGCCGCCAGGCACTGCTAGAGGGATTCAAGGAAACCGAAAAGGCGGTGCTTCTGGGCACTCGCAGTTTCTGGGAGGGGGTGGACATTCCCGGTGATGACCTCAGTGTCCTGGTCATCGCCCGCCTGCCCTTCGCCGTGCCCAGCGATCCGATTGTGGCAGCCCGCTCCGAGACCTTCGAGAATCCCTTTGCGCAGTATTCCGTCCCGGATGCCATCCTGCGCTTCCGGCAGGGCTTTGGCCGCCTGATTCGCACCAGGACCGATCGCGGCGTCATCGTCGTCCTCGATCATCGCATCCTGAGCAAGGGCTACGGACGCCAGTTCCTGGACTCTCTGCCGGAGTGTACGGTGGTGCGCAAACCGCTGGATCGCATGACCGCAGAAACCACCGCCTGGCTGGGCATGGACAAGTAAGCGTTTTCCCGAAACCGGCCAGAGCCTGTACACTGGTAGCAGGATCGGGGCGCAACAGGGAGGTGACACAGATGGACAAGTACATCGGTGTTCTGACGGCCGGCGGTGATAGCCCTGGCTTGAACGCCGCCATCCGCGGCGTCGGCAAGGCCGCTCAGGGCGCATTCAATATGCGCGTGATCGGCTTTCGCGACGGCTTTCGCGGCATGGTGGGCAATCGCACGGTCAGGCTGGAGGGTGAGGCCCTGTCCGGCATCCTGACTCTGGGCGGCACCATCCTGGGAACCAGCCGGGACAAGCCCCATCGCATGCCCGTTGGCGACAAGGTCATCGACATGACTGATGTGGTCGTCAATAATTACCACGAGCATCATCTGGATTGCCTGGTCTGCCTGGGTGGCGGCGGGACGATGAAAAACGCCTACCGGATGGCCAAAGCCGGCCTCAATGTGATCACGCTGCCCAAAACCATCGACAACGACGTTGCGATGACCGACATCACCTTCGGCTTTGACACGGCGCTCAACATCGCTACCGAGGCCATTGACCGCCTGCATAGCACTGCCCACAGCCACCACCGGATCATCGTGGTTGAAGTCATGGGGCACAATGCGGGCTGGCTGGCGCTCGGCGCCGGGATTGCCGGCGGCGCAGATGTCATCCTCATCCCGGAGATTCCATACGATGTTCAGACTGTAGCCAACGCCATACTGGAGCGCAGCCGGGGCGGCAAGCATTTCAGCATCGTGGCCATCTCCGAGGGCGCGATGTCCAGGGAAGACCACGCCGCGCAGCAGGCCGCACTGGCCGAACCTGAGACGGGAAAGAAAAAGAAGAAGGCCGAAGCCGATAGAGCTGCCGATTCGGATGATCCGTACGGCGCAGCCGTGGCGGAGAGCAATGCAGTCAAGCTCTCCCAACAACTGGAGAACCTGACCGGCCTCGAATCACGTGTGACCATTCTGGGCCATGTTCAGCGCGGCGGCACCCCGTCTCCCGCTGACCGGCTGCTCGCAACGCGGCTCGGCACCGCATGCGCCCAGTACATCAACGAAGGCCTGTATGGGGTGATGGTCGCATCGCGTGGCGATCACTCGGAGCCGGTGCCGCTGGAGCTGGTGGCAGGCAACCGCAAGGTGGTTCCGCTGGACCATCCCTGGATCCAGACCGCGCGTCTGGTAGGCACCAACCTGGGCGAATGAGGGCAATTCGTAAGATTGCCTCCTGACAACGAGCCAATGCATCGGTATAATGCCGGGTCGAACTAACCCAAAAGGCAACGCAACACGCGAAGGAATGAACCACAATGATTGACGTTAATGCCCTGCGGAAGGGCGTCGCGTTTACGATGGATGGTGAGTTGTACAAAGTGCTGACATTCCAGCATCACAAGCCCGGCCGCGGCAATGCCACAATCCGGACGACTCTGCGTAATCTCCGTACCGGCTCCACCACGCAGCACACGTTCACTTCCGGCGATCGAGTCGAAGACATCCGGCTGGAAAGCCGTACCGTTGAGTACCTCTACGAAGAACATGGCATGCTTGTGTTCATGGACATCGAAACGTACGAGCAGCCCATGCTCAACAAAGATGCCTTCGGCGACGACCTCCGCTATCTGCGCGAGAATATGGAATTGAAGCTCCTGCAGTACGATGACGAGATCATCGACTACGAGCTACCCAACAGCGTCGTCTACGAAGTGACGGATGCCGAGATGGCCGTTGCCGGCGACACAGCAACCGGCGCGACCAAGCGCGTGATCACCGACACCGGCCTGACCGTCCAGGTGCCGCTGTTTAGATCGGAAGAGCGTCGTGTAGGGAAAGAGTGTAGGATAGGGTGT
>CAZGYW010000332.1:0-4035 GCA_964530495.1 uncultured Anaerolineae bacterium | reverse complement strand
CCGGCCGGGGAGACGCGCACCTACGGCGCGATCGCGCGCCAGCTTGGACGCCCGGCGGCGGGTCGCGCGGTCGGTGCGGCGAACGCGGCCAATCCGCTGCCGTTGATCATCCCCTGCCACCGGCTGGTGGGCAGCGATGGCAGCCTGCGCGGTTACGGGGGTGGGGCGGGCATAGCGACCAAGCGCTGGCTGCTGGCGTTCGAGGGTGCGCTGCGCGCTGAAACGTGATATGATTCAGAACATAAGTTCTTGTAGTGTTGACGAGGGATGCGACAGTGGCAATCTCAGTGGAGAAGGCGCGGGCGTTTGTCTACGAGAATGGCGTGCTGTGGGAAAAAGCGCTGTTCGGCTACCTGTTTGAGGGCCGGTCGCTGGAGCACCTGCAGCGCTGCTGGCTGGCCTACAAGAATCCGGATGGCGGCTGGGGGCACGATCTGGAGCATGACATCAAGTGCCCGGATTCGCACCCCCTGGCACTGGAGTTCCTGCTGACGGTTGGTCGCGATACCGGCGTGCCGCTGGCCGGGCTGTTTGATGGGACGGTCGCCTGGCTGGAGGCGCAGCGCAACGCGGACGGCTCGCTGGCCAATCCGCCGACAATCCGCGATTACCCGCTGGTGCCGTGGTGGATCGAGTCCGGCGGGCAGTCGATCCCGGCCTCGATCACCGGTAACCTGATCAGGCTCGGCATGTGCTCACCGTCGCTGGCGGAATCGACGCGAGCCTGGGTTCAGGGGCAGCTGGGCCTGGAACAGATCGAGGCCAACGCGTGGCTGTTCATGGCTTACCATGCCTTCGACTACTTCATGAACGTGCCGGACTATCCCGACCTGGAGGCGCACCGCCAGGCCACAATCCGCAATATCGTGGCCTGCGCCGTGGCGGCGCCGGAAAACCAGTACAACGTCGTGTTTCAGTTTGCGCCAATGCCGGATAGCCCGGTCGCTCAGGCGCTGCCGCCGGAGTTCCTGCGAAGGTGCCTGGATTACCTGGCGGACACCCAGCGCGCGGATGGCTCCTGGCCGGAGGAGCATGGCATCCCGCGCTGGACGCCGTATGCGACCATCCGGGTGCTGCTGGCTTTGCGGCGCTACGGTCGGCTGGCGAGCTGACGGGGGTGGGGGGAAACGAAACCCGGAGCCTGTGAAGGCCCCGGGTTGGTGGGTGTTGGGTGTGGATTACTCGGTTGGCCGCAGTTCCATCGCGGGGTTGACATCCATGCGGATGCCAGGCCCCATGGTGGAGGTGATCACGATCCGCTTGACGTAGGTGCCCTTGGCACCGGTCGGTTTGTTGCGGCGGATCGCGTCGATCATCGCGACCATGTTGTCATACAGCTTGTCGTAGTCAAAGCTGGCCTTGCCAATCGGCACGTGGACGTTGGCGGTACGGTCGTTACGAAACTCCAGACGACCGGCGCGTGCTTCGTTGATGGCCTGGGCCAGGTCTTCCGGCTGAACCAGCGTCCCCGACTTGGGGCTGGGCATCAGGCCGCGGCGACCGAGGACACGACCGAGCTTGCCGATCTTGCGCATCATGTCCGGGACGGCCAGGGCCACGTCAAAATCGGTCCAGCCATCATTGATTTTGGCGATCATCTCATCATCGGCGATGAAGTCAGCGCCAGCTTCCTGGGCAATGCGCGCGGCTTCGCCTTCGGCAAAGACCAGGATGCGAACGGTCTTGCCCAGGCCGTGCGGCAGGATGACCGTGCTGCGCAGTTGCTGATCGGCATGCCGGGGGTCAATTCCCAGGCGGAAGTGCATCTCGATTGTCTCATCAAACTTAGCAGTCGCCATATCCTTGACCATCTTAAGGGCCTCGGCAGGCGGGTAGAGCGTGGAGCGGTCAATCTGCTTTAGTGCGCCGTCATAGCGCTTTCCGTGCTTGGACATTTCATTCTCCTGTGGTGATAGTGGAGCCAGCGGCTCCTCCCACGGGACAACCGTGAGAACGTAAACTAGTCAACAATGCGCACGCCCATGCTGCGGGCAGTGCCTTCGATCTGCTGCATCGCGCCTTCGACATTCACCGCATTGAGGTCCTTCATCTTGGTCTCAGCGATCTCGCGTACCTGGGCGCGAGTGATCGTGCCCACCTTGTCGCGGTTCGGGACGCTGGAGCCCTTCTCAACGCCAGCCGCACGGCGAATCAGGAATGCGGTGGGCGGGCTCTTGAGGATGAACTTGAAGGATGCATCCTGGAAGATGGTGATCTCCGCCGGGATGATCTCCCCAATCCGGTTGCTGGTTTTGGCATTGTATTCCTTGCAGAAGCCCATCAGGTTGATGCCATGCTGGGCGAGGGCGGGGCCAATTGGCGGGGCCGGGTTCGCCTTGCCAGCGGCAATCTGCAGTGTGACGACAGCTTTGACTTTTTTGGCCATGACTCGAGTTCCTTATGCCTTCTCTACTTGCAGAAAGTCCAGTTCGACGGGGGTCTCGCGACCGAAGAAATTGACCATCACCCGGACTTTATGCTTCTCCATATCCACGTCACCAACGGTACCCACGAAATCATTGAACGGACCATCGATAATCCGCACGCGCTGGCCGGTCTTGAACGCAATCTTGACCTTGGGCGCTTCGGATTCCATGCGGCGCATGATCTGCGCGACTTCCTCGGGCCGGAGCGGGGTTGGCTCGTTGCCCATCCCCACAAAGCCCGTTACGCCTGGCGTATTACGGACGACGTACCACGAGTCCTCGTCCATGATCATCTGGACCAGGATGTACCCCGGGAAAACCCGGCGCTCGATGGTACGGCGCTTACCCTCACGGACCTCGATCTCTTCCTCGGTAGGCACCACCACATCGAAGATGCGGTCCTGCATGCCCATGGTTTCGATGCGCTGCTCGATCGAGTGGCGGACCTTGTTTTCGTAGCCACTGTAGCAGTGCACGACATACCATTCCCGCGCGTCCCCGGCGGTTTTGTCGTCCGTGGGGGCGACTGACCCGGATGACGTCGTCGTGCCCTGAGGTTCGACGGCTGCTTCGTCAGCCCCTGCGCCTTCGTCCGGATCGTCGAGATAGATGGGTTCTGGATCGAAGTCGATTCCGTCGTTGTCAATCATAATAAACCACACTCATTCGGCCAATGGCCACTAGGCTCGGCGGGAGACGAACATTGCGCCAAGCGCTACGGCGCCGACGACCAATGCCACGATTCCAAAGACGATCGGAGCGTTGAAACCCGCGCGGAACAATTCGCCATACAGGTAGTCCAGCAATCCGAGGGCGATGGAAAAGATGACTGTAACCGCCAGCACAATGCCCGAAAGCCGCAGGGCCTCCTGGCGGGTGGGCCACGCGACCTTCTGAATTTCCGCCCGCGTGCTGGAGAAGTAGTCCGCGATGCCACGGAACAACCGGGTTACGAAGTTCCCTTTGTTTTCGTGGCGGGCTGGGGCTTCCCGGTCTTTCTGGGCGGCCTGCACGGCTTTCTGGGCCTGAGCTGCCGCAGTCTCCCGATTGCGCCGGCGCCGGCTGGATCGGTTCTGCTGTTCCTGCGTGTTGTTGGTGACCTCATCGACGGTCATATTCGGGTGTCCTTCCCTCAACTATTTTCCGCCACGATCCATCACGGGCGAACGAACAGGCCATGCCTATCACTCAAGACACCGTCACGAAGGACGGTGTCTTGTACTACTTCATTAGAAGTTGGCAGGGGAGCCAGGAATCGAACCCGGAACCTACGGTTTTGGAGACCGTCGCTCTGCCAATTGAGCTACTCCCCTACGTTCACAATGATAAGGCGGGCCGCAGCTACTTCGTTTCGCGATGGAGCGTATGCGTGCGGCAACGCGAGCAGTACTTCTTGATTTCCATCCGCCCGGTATCGTTACGCCGGTTTTTCTCGGTTGTATAGTTCCGCTCTTTGCACTCGGTGCAGGCCAGCGTCACTACAATACGGACATCCTTCGTCTTAGCCATGATTATCCTCTAAGCGCCGATTCAGCCGTGCGCTGCGCAACGCGCCTACTCCAGAATTTCGGTGATGACGCCGGCGCCGACGGTGAGACCACCTTCACGG
>CAZGYW010000331.1:0-4042 GCA_964530495.1 uncultured Anaerolineae bacterium | reverse complement strand
CGCAACTGTGCGGCGGCCTCAGCCTGGCTTAGCCCGCCGAGCGCCACCCCGCCCGACGATACCCGCGGGTACACCCGCCCACCAAGCAGCACCACCATGCCCAGCAGCACCAACCCGATCGTCGCCACCGTCAGAGCGGTCAGCCCGACTACCGGGACGGCCACACCCCACACCAGCCAGCGCCGGGGATGGGATTGCGCAGGTCTGCGCCGGGACGGCGGCGCATAACGCGGCGCAGGCTGTGCCACACCCGCCCCCGGTGGGGGGCCGGCTGCACGCCGGCGCGCGGCCGGTCCGTAGTGGCGGTGTTGTGGCTGCATTGTTGCCGGGATCTCCTGCACTCTCGTCTGTCTCATTATACGCGCTATCCCCGCCGGCAAGACTTGCCGGTCGCCCTCCGCCTGGCCTGCGCTGATCATCCGGCGGCCAGGCATCTGACATTACAGTGCAGTGTAGGACGTCATTCAGGGCGATTCAGTTCCAGCGCGCCACCAGCCTGAACCGAAGGACTCAGGCCAACAACGCCAGTCCCAGGGATGCCAGCCAGCCGATCACGAGCCACAATCCAAACAGGCCGTGCAAGCGCGCCGTGCGGCCCTGCCCCTGGTGTAACAGGCTGACATCGGTGCTGGTGGTGAACAGCCGGATCAGGCGGTAGGCTTCCGGTGCGGTGAGGAACACCAGCAGGGTCGGCCAGGGCATCACCCCGGCCAGTACCATCACGACGACCATCACGTACGCCCCACCCACCAGGACGATGTACTCCACGTTGGCGAAACGGCGCCCGAAGCGCACCACCAGCGTGTGCTTGTTGGCCGCCCGGTCGGCCTCCTCATCACGGATGTTGTTAGCGTGCAGGATGGCAGCTACCATGAACCCGATCGGCAGCCCGGCCAGCAGCGCAGTGGCACTGGTCAGGCCTCCGGCCATCACATAATACGCGCCCAGCACCATCAGCGGCCCCATGAAGATGAACACCGCGATCTCGCCCAACCCGTGATAGGCCAGCGGAAACGGCCCGGCCGTGTAAGTGATCGCCACCAGCACGCCGCCGATCCCGATCCACAGCAGCAGCGGCCCGCTCCGGGCAAGCAGGAAAAGCCCGATGAGCACCCCGGCCAGCGTGGTTAGGATCGCGCCTGCCAGCACTTCGCGCGGGGCGAGCACCCGGCGCTTGATGATCATCCCCTGCCCGGCCTGTTTGAGGCGATCCGCGCCGCGCCGGTAATCCGCATACTCGTTGACCAGGTTGGCCGCGATCTGCAAGAGCAGCGCCCCGATGAAGGCCAGCGCGAACCGCCACAGGTTGAATACCCCATCGTCCAGCGCAATCACGCCCGCCAACCCGAGCGGGGCATACGTCGCCGTCAGCGTCCGCGGCCGGCTGGCGCGATACCAGGCTGCCAGTCGTGGATGCTCCGCCATCAGTCCCATGCAGTCCCCCAATCCTTGCGCAGCACCCGACCTATGGTCGTCCTCCAGCATACTGTTCGCGCAGCTCAGAAGACGAGATGTCCGTCCGGAAGATTTCCGGCGAAATCGCCTCAAACAGCCCTTCGTAACCCGCAGGCACCGGCACATCGGCCAGCGTGCAAAAATGCCCGTCAACCAGCCGTCCGGCCACCAGAAAGTGGCAGCCGTGCTGCCGGATGTGCTCCAGCGCGGCCAGCATCGCCGCCGGCCCGCCCGCGTAATACCGCGGGCTGACCAGCCGGGTCGCGGTGTCAAAGCCGATCACGAACACGCTATCCGGCATGAGCGCCGCCTTATGCTCAAACAGCGGCGCGGCCGTGACCGCAATCGCGCCGTGCCCGAAGAACTGCTCCAGCCGCTGGCGCACGTCCGCTTCGATCAGCGGCGGCTTGTCCACATTGCGCACCGAAAGCTCAAATACCACCGGCCGCCCCGTAACCTGGCGTGCCACGTGCGCCAGTTGCGTGTGACCGGCATGCAGCGGGTTGAAGGCTCCCGGCAGCACCACCCCACCGCGTGGCAGATCGGTGCTCAATTGCCCGTTGATGTCCATCATAATCCCGGCGACCTGGCCGCGCAGCACCTGCAGCACGAGATCCGGGGCTTCTTCGCGGCTGACGGTCAACACCTCGCCCGGAAGGATGCCCAGCGGCAGTTCGCCCTCACACCCGCAGCCCGCCGCCAGCGCGCGAATGAGCAGCCGGCTGACAACCTCTTCCTCCCCCGCCCGGTCGCGCGCACCTTTGGTCAGCGCCAGAGAGTACACAGTGATCGCCGTTTCATCGCGCACCGCCACGTGGCAGCGATGCTCGCCGCGCTTGGGACGGTCGGTCACCAGGGTTGCCGTGCAGGCCACGCCGAAGGACGGGGTGCCATCCGGCGCCAGGATGCGTGCCCGGCGGTAAGCGGCTTTCGCCATGGCCACGGCGGTTTCCGGCGCCACATAATGCTCCGGCACGTAGCCCAGAAAGCGTTCGAAAGATGCATAACTATACGGCAGCGCCACTTCCAATACGGTGCGCGTCGCCCCGGGAACGCTCAGCAGCCACGCAAACGCCTGACTGCCCCCGCCGCTGGACACCAGGACAGCCTGGTGCGGTCCGGCGTGAATGTGCTGAATCAGGCTAATGAGTTCGTCGTCCATGCCGCAGTCCTGTGAACAGTGTTTCGCCGGTACAGCCGCCAGAAGTATAACCGCATGACCCCGCCTCTGGCAGGGTGATCGTCATGCGCGGGGAATCGGCGCGCCAGCACTGAGCATTGACGAAGCCCCCCCGCGCCGCTACAATGGCGAAGCCAGTTACACGACGCCTTCAGGGCGTCCTGTGTGTATTGGGCAGGTCATGCCGCACCTTTCCTGTGCTCCGCGCAAGCCAGCGCGCGGCCCAGGCACGACCCGGCAACCGTCCCGCTTATTGCTGAGCGCGGCCCACTCCGCCGCGGATGGACCCCCGGTCCACCCGATTCCGGTCGGCGCTCCCTGCAGCCCGCACGTCCCCAACCGGGCGACCTGCGGCATCACCGCGGATCGACCGGGCATCCTCCGGGTGCCCTCATCGCTCCTGAGCGGGACACAACCGCTGTGCGCTTTACCGCCGCAGCAAATCGGGTACAGATCGGGTGCTCACAGGCCACTGACCTGCAGCACAACTGGCAGTACGCTAACTAGATTGCAGGGAGAACTGAAACAGCATGTCACAAGCAATCAAGCTCAACGCCGAGTTGCGCGCTATCACCGGCAAGAAGGTTCGTCAACTGCGCGCCCAGGATGTCATCCCGGCCGTGATCTACGGTCAGCAGATGAAAAACGCCGTGCACATCCAGCTTGAAGGTGATGCACTCCGCCAGACTCTTCGCCAGGCGGGCGGCACCAATCTGATCGAAGTCACCGCAGGCGGCAACACGTACAACGTGCTGGTCAGTGAAGTCCAGCGCGACGTGCTGAATGGCCAGATTCTGCATGTCGACTTCCATTCCGTGGCGCTCGACGTCCGCATTCGGGCCGAAGTGCAGGTGGTGACCGTCGGCAAATCCCCGCTGCAGGCCATGAGCGACGTATTCATCGTCACGCCGGCCACCCAGGTGGAAATCGAAGCGCTGCCCACCAACCTGCCGCACGAACTCCAGGTGGACATCTCCCGGCTGGAGAACATCGGTGACGTTCTGACGGCGGCTGACCTCCAGATGCCGGAAGGCGTCACCCTGATCTCGGATGCCGACCTGATCCTGGTTGCCACCGAATACATGCGCCAGGCTGAAGAAGAGGAAGTCCCGGCGGAAGCCGCTGGTGAAGGCGCTGCTGAACCGGAAGTCATCCGCAAGGCTAAGGAAGAAGTGGAAGACTAGTCTTCCACAGCACAGGACAAACGGGCGCCCGCACAGGCGCCCGTTGTTGTTTCTGCTCTGCGCACAATGCTCACAACTCCCCGGGCAGATCGAGATCGTCAATACCCGGCACCACCGCATCAACCTCTGCCGCCACGTCGTCACCGGCCACCAGCGCGCGCGCGAAGATCAAAAAACCGGTATGGCCGATCATCTGGTCTTCCGGGCGCACACGCTGGGCGGA
>CAZGYW010000330.1:0-4044 GCA_964530495.1 uncultured Anaerolineae bacterium | reverse complement strand
GGCATCAGCATGATCTTCATCGTGTTCTACCTCTCGCGCGTGATGAAGGACGAGCTGGAGTACTAGGAGGCCACCCATGACGACCATGGTTCAAACCCGGCGCGTCACCGGCGCGACGACAACCCAGCAGCGGATCAGCACGTTCCTGCGCTACGGTGGCCTGACCCTGCTCACGCTGCTGTGGCTGGTGCCGATCTTCGCCGCGCTCGTCACGTCCTTCCGCACGATGGACGAGATGACGATCAACGGCTTCTGGAGCATCCCCGAGACTCTGACCTTCAACAACTTCCAGCGCGCCTGGACGGATGCTCAGGTCAGCAAGTACCTGATCAACAGCTTCATCATCACCATCCCCTCGCTGTTCGCGATGCTGTTCCTCTCCTCAATGAGCGCCTATGCCCTGGCGCGCTTCAAGTTCCGGGGCAACCTGTTCTTCTATTTCATGTACGTGGCGGGGACGCTGCTGCCTTTCCAGATCCTGCTGCTGCCGGTCTTCCGGCTCACCAACAGCCTGGGGCTGTACAACACCTACGGGGCGCTGATCCTGATCCACACCGCGTTCCAGCTGGGGTTCTGCACGTTCGTGCTGCGCAATTTCATGCGGACGGTGCCGGGCGAAATCCTGGACGCGGCGCGGGTGGACGGCTGTGGCGAGTTCCGCATCTACTGGCAGATCATGCTGCCGCTGACCCTGCCCTCACTGGCGGCGCTGGGCACGCTGGAATTCACCTGGGTGTTCAACGACTACCTGTGGGCGATCATCCTGGTGCAGTCGGACTCGCTGCGGCCGGTCACGGCCGGGCTGGCCACGCTGCGCGGCCAGTACAACACCGACTGGCCCGTGATCACGGCCGGCGCGCTGCTGGCCACGCTGCCGACCCTGTTCGTGTTCATTTTCCTGCAGCGCTACTTCATCCAGGGGCTGACGCTCGGCTCCGGCAAGTAGGCAGGGCGGGGCACAGTGGGGTTAAGGGGAAATTGAAGGCGGGTGGCTGCTATGAATAGACCGCAGTCACCCGCCGTGAGCCGCCTGCACGACGTACAGGACTGTCTGTACCGTGCGCGGCCATAAAGCCATAAGCCAGATCAGCCGCCGAGCAGGCGCCCCAGCCCGGCCAGGATATCCCCCAGCCCGTGGACGATCACGATCGACTGCCCGAGGATGATCACGGCCATCACGAGCAGAACCGCGCCGCCCAGAACATACTGCACGCCGGTGACCAGCGCTTCCCGCCACGAACGGCTTTCCTCGTAAGGATGGGGTTGGGTGAGTTGCATCGATGGCCTCCCTGGTTAGCGCCTGGCGGATAGGGGATATCACACAGGTTAAGCCTGTGTTAAATCCTGTTAAGGAATTTTACCGCACTGCAATAGTAAAAGTCAACCCGGCGCGTCGGATTTGCGCGAGGGCGGCAAGAACGGCACCGCCGGCGCGTTAAGCCGTGTTGAAGGGAGTGTTAAGCTGGAGGGTCAGCGGCAGTCGTCATCCATGGCCGGTGATCAGGCTCACCATGACCACCATGAACACGAGGAAGGTGACGAAGGCATACCGCCAGTCGCGCTCATAGATGAAGGCGACAATCGAGCCAACCACCCGCAGGATCGGCGTGGCAATCAGGACGAGCAGGCCCAGCGTCAGGAACCCGGAGGGGTTGAAGGCCGCCACCTGCGGCAGGACCTCCGCAAGGTCGGACGTGGTTGTCGGCACGGCAGTCCCCTGCAAGATCGCCAGCCCGAGGCCAACCAGCATCAGGGCGGTGCTGATCACCAGCCCGATCAGCAACATGGCATGCAACATCTGATTGATATCGCGCTGTTCTCTGGCGGCCCGCTGTTCGTCTGTAACCCGCTGCCGGTCCGCGGCAGTCAGGTTGTGCCGGCCGGTATTGGCTTTGTCCATGTCCCCGGTCATCCTGCCACCGCCTTATAGAACATCTGCACGGCAAAGACCAGCAGCAACACCTGGAAGATATGCTTCAGCCGCTCGCTTTCCACGCGTCCGCCCACGCGGGTGCCGATCTGGGCGCCAAGCAGCACGCCCAGCGCGGTGGGGATGGCGGCGCCGGGATCAAGGTAGCCGTGCTGGTAGTAGATCACGGCGCTGGTTGCCGCGGTGATGCCGATCATGAAATTGCTGGTGCCAATCGCGGCCCGCAGCGGCAGCCCCATCACCAGGCTCATGATCGGAACCTTGATGACGCCGCCCCCAATGCCCAGCAGCCCGGAGACATTGCCCGCCACAAAACTGGCGCCCATCCCCAGGCGCAGATTCCTGACGCCATACGTCACCGTTTGTTCGCTGCGCGGGTCTACAAATGAGGTGTCCAGCACGCCGGTAGGCGCAATCGTCGTGGCATCCTCGCGGGGCACCCGGCTCATGCTGTACGCGACATAAATCAGCATCGCGCCAAAAATCCCCGCCAGCAGATTCGGGCTGAGCAACATCGCGGTGATGCCCCCGGCCACGGCGCCCAGGGTCGTGGCGATCTCCAGGATCATCGCCAGGCGGGTATGCACCAGCCCGCGCCCCACATAGACCACGCCGGCCGCTGAGGAGGTGGCAATCACGCTGACAATGCTCGTGCCAATCGCTGTTTTGATCGGGATGCCAAACACGCCGGTCAGCACCGGAATCAGCAGCACCCCGCCGCCAATGCCCAGCATACTGCCCAGGCCGCCAACCACCAGCCCGACCCCGGACAGCAACAACATCAACACCGTTGGTTCCATAACCTTCTGAGTCCAATCCACACAGGGAACACAGGCCCACCGCAGGCGGCAGACAGCCTGCCCCCGAATTTAGCATGGGGGCGCGCGAAACTCTACCCTCAATTGCTCACCATCCGGAGTGACCGGTTCAGCGGCGCTGGCGCATGATCTCGAAGGCCAGCACGGCCGCGGCGGCAGTCGTCCCAAGCGATTCGGGAAAGGCCCGCCCGTAGGGGATTTCGATCACGAGGTCGGCGGCTTCCAGGAACGAGCGGGTGATGCCGCGCTTCTCCCCGCCGATCAGGAGGAACAGCGGGCCGGTCAGGTCGGCAGCGTAGAGCGCGACCGCCCGCGTTTGCGCGGTGGTGGCCACCGCCAGGGAGTGCCCACGGAAGAAGCGCGCGGCGTCTTCCGCCGTCTCTGCCACCGCGGTTGGGATGCGCTCCGACGCGCCCGCCGAGCTGCGGGCCACAACCGCGGCGGCGCTCATCCAGTTGCGCGGCCGGACGACCAGCCCGTCCGCCCCGGCGGCATACAGGGCGCGGATCGCCTGCCCGAAGTTGAAGGGGTCCTCCACGCCGTCCAGCATGACGATAAACGGGGCGTGGCTGCCGGGCCGGGGCAGCAACTCCTCCAGCGCCACGAAGCGGCGCGCCCCGCACAGGGCCAGCGCCCCGCCGTGCGTCCCGCCGCTGACCTGGGCGTCGATCTCTTCCCGGCTCACGCGCTGCACCGGAACATGGCGCTCCCCGGCCAGGCGGGCCAGGCGGGCCAGGTGCCCCTCCCGGTCGCGGGCGGCGCGGTCGAGCAGCAGGGCGTGGACGGGCCGGCTGGCCGCTTCCAGCGCGGCACGGATGGCGATGTGGCCTTCCAGGGTGGCGGTCTCAGGCTGGGGGGTGGTGGTCATGGCTGGAAATCCGGCAATGCGTTAATGATGCGCACGGTTGCCACGCTGACGGCTACGACCTGCCCCACCAGACGCGGGATGTACTGCTCGTCGTGCGGGGCGTAGCGGTTGGGATCGTGCGTGATCCCGCTGCGGCTGTCCGTGCTGATGGCGTACTGGTCAACCACCCATTCGAGCGCGCTGCGGTTGCCCAGGCGGTAAGCGAACGCTTCCGGTGGGATGCCGCGCAGCGTCAGCGAGTCGTTGACGCGGAGCGCCGTTTTCTCTTCACGCAGGGCCATCTTCTCCACCCGGAAGGTGGCCGCCTCGCCGGGCGTCCAGTCCCAGGCCAGCGGGAAGGGATCGATCGCCTCGTAGTTCAGGTGGAGATCGACCAGTTCCCGCCCGGCGTTAGCAAAGGCGTGGAAGTCCGGCGCGAAGGGCAGGCG
>CAZGYW010000329.1:0-4066 GCA_964530495.1 uncultured Anaerolineae bacterium | reverse complement strand
GCGTCACGCATAGGGCGTTGCGCAGGCTGTGGGAAAAGTAGCGCTTGAAGTCTATCACGGTCCATTGGCGCTTGCGCTGATCTATCGACGGGTTTTCTGGGAACAGGGTGGGCGGGTAAAGGGTAAGCTCACCAGGTTCCTTGAAAGCTGACAGGATCATCCACACGAAGGGGGTCACCATGAGGAGGCCGCCAAGTGACAGGACGACATAGGTCAGGATGGTAACCCGGGATACGTGCCGGGGATTGCGTTTCATAAGCGGTGTCGTGTCGGAACCTGTCGCCGGAACACTGACCTGGGTGGTGGTGGCCATATACCTTGCTCCCTGGGTGTGCGCTAGTACTGCCAGCGCGTGCGCATCACACGAAACTGGATAAACGTGAAGGCCAGAATGATGATAAAGAGGATGAAGGCCAGTGCGGAAGCATAGCCAAATTGCAGGGACTGGAATGCTTTCGAGTACAGGTGAAATACAATGGTCCGGGTGGAGTTCACCGGGCCGCCCTGGGTCATCACCCACATGGATGTGAAGACCTGCATCCCGCCGATCAGGCCGGTAATCATGACCAGGATCGTGGTTGGCTGCAGCAGGGGGATAGTGATGTAACGGAGGCGCTCCCAGGGGCCAGCACCATCGATCTTGGCCGCCTCATAGAAGACCTGGGGGATGCTGGAGAGGCCGGCCAGGAAGATCACCATCGTGTAGCCGACCCCCTGCCAGATGATCATCAGGGCCACGCTTGGCATGGCTATCTTCGGATCGGTCAGCCACGGCACGTTCGGGTTGATCCCCAGGTTGAGGGTGTCGTTCGCGATCAGGCGAATCATCTGGTTCAGCAGGCCAAAGCGCGGCTGGTATAAGTATCTGAAGAGCACCGAAACGGCCACGCCCGAGGTGATTACCGGCAGGAAGTAGATGACGCGGTACAGCCCGACCAGACGCGGCAGGGAGTTGATCATCGCCGCGATGAGCAACGCCAGGACGGCCCCGGTCGGTACGGTGAGGACGACGTAATAGAGGGTATTCTTCAGGGTGAGGCCGACCAGCGGATCGACACTCAGCGCCCGGTTGAAGTTCTCCAGGCCGACATACGGCATTTCTTTGGAAAGCGGGTTCCACTCGAAGAAGCTTCCGTAGAGCGAATACAGCATCGGGATCACCAGCCACACGATATAGAAGATGAGCGTGGGGACCACACCCACCAGAATCAGAAGGCGGCGACCGGCCAGGTGAACCCGATTGTCTCGTGAGTGTTGCCGTTTCCAGGGGAGGTTGCGGATCATGCCAGTACTCCTTGCGGCCTGTGGCTGCGTCACGGTTCGAGATGTTCGGCAGGCCGCAGCGGACTATGCCAGATAGCCTGGGGGCTTCTCAGTGTCCCGCTGCGGCTTGCCGATGACTACTCTCCTGTTCACACCCTGGGAAGAAGGTGCGGGCGGCACGCGCCGCCCGCACCTGCAGCTATCGTTGCCGACTAGGGTTGGTCCGCGATCATTTGATCGGCATACCGATAGTCGCGTTCGACGGTCCAGGTGTCTTCAGCCATGGCCATATCGCAGGCTTCCTGGGTCTGGGCGATGATGTCATCGATAGACGCGCCAGCGATCAGGTTGCCATTCATGTACTGGTACAGCGCCATATCAAACGGGTCTGACCAGGTTCCGGGGAAGACTGTGTAGGGAATCGCCGGAGCCAGAAGGGCGATGTCTGCATTCGACGTAATGAGCGGATGGTCGACGAGCTTGAAGTAAGCCGCCGGCATGTTCAGGCCCAGCGCCTGCTCGGCCAGGAACTGATCCTGGCTGTGGAGCCAGTGCATGAAGTCCCAGGCGATCTCCTGCCGCTCGTCCGGTTTGTTGACGGAAACCACATGGCTTACGTCATAGTTCTGCCGGCCGTAGGCCGGGAAGTATTCACCGTTCTCCGTGGGCAGGGTGAAGGTGGGCATCGGGAAAGTGAAGTAGCGCTGCTCGGGGGCATTGGCTTTCCGGTTGCCGGAGTACCAGGTCCAGTTGTAGACGATGACAGCCCGGCCGTTGTGGAACGCATCGTTCGCAGCCAGGAAGTCCCGCGAGTTGGCACCTGCGTCATAGAGCGCCGTGAGGTACTCCAGAATCTGCCGCGATTCAGGGCTATCCACCTGGCAGCCCAGGCCATCTGCGGTCCACATGTAGCGGCCCTTCTGGTACATCATGTCGCTCCACAGCGCGGTGATCGCGTCGTTGAACGCGAAACCGGCTACTTCAAGGTTGCCCGCATCATCAAACTGCGACAGGCGCGGGGCCAGTTCCAGCAGCTCGTCCCAGGTCTTGGGAATGTCGGCATCGGTCATGCCGGCCGCTTCCCACAGGTCTGTGGCGACATACATCAAGGCGCCCATCGAGCCGTAGTTGAGGAAGCGAATGCGGCCTTCGTCGTCCTGGAAGTGACCTTCCTGGAAGCCCTGGTAGTTCTCCAGGTAGAAGTCAGGGTCGAACAGCTCAGGCGGGAACGGCTCCATCAGATCGTTCGCAATGAACTGGTCAGCCATGGAGTTGTGGAAGGCGTAGATATCCGGCCCTTCACCAGCGGGGATGGCCGCGATGATCTTGGTCCAGTAGTCAGCCCCTGGAACCTGCGTGATCTCGACGGTGACGTTGGGGTACAGCTCGGTATAGAGCGGGGCCCAGGCCTTCCAGAGGTTGGTACGGGACGTGAACCAGTCCCAGATCTGGAGGGTGAAAGGCTCACCGTTGTTCAGGGAGTCCTTGCGCTCGTAGACCACGCCGGTGGCGTCGCCGCCCAGCGTTTGTTCGGCGGTCAGTCCGCCCTGCGCGGTAGCCATTCCAACGCCGGGCAGGAGCAGTCCAATAATCAACAGGATTGTCAGAACATGGCTTCTCTTAAACATCAGGCTATCTCCTTGCATTCTCCTCAGGCATGAGTTGTGTGGCATTGTGCATAGAACCACAGGCTGGTCTTGCACCTCCTTCCCTGGATTGTCGGCACGGTGGGTGATACCCGTTTATTTGCTGCTGACAATCGCATGTTCCCGCCAGTCCTGAGTCTGGTGTGCGGTGATGGTGGGCCGGTCAGGACAATGAAGACACCTCAGATGCGATGATGCCGCTTTGGTGATTTGACTGGCCGGCAGCTATAATGCGCAAGAGACGCTCCGGTAGCTGATGGATTGCAGAGGATTGCTGCACGGAAGATGCTCGGGTTGCCTGCCTGCCGGGCGAAGAGAACACATGCATGCACATGCAGGGCGAGCAGTCGCTGGATTGGAACAATCCCCCATGACCTTACGGTAGCATGCCAGCGATCGACCCGTCAACGGCGTACGTGACATCTCCGTGCCATCTTGTGACACCAGGGAGTCAACAGTGCCATCCAGAACTGAACTGGCCAGTCAGGTTGCAGATGCGTATGAGCATCTCTATGACCTGGTGTACCTGCGCTCTCACGCGCTGCTCCCGTTCCTGGTGGCGGATGCGACCCTCTCCCGGCGAGAAGGCGCCTGGCGCCTGCACCACATCCTGCTGGACATGATCAATGAGCTGGCTCCCGGGCCACAGGCGCCCCCTTCCTCGTATGAATGGCGCCGCCACAGGCTGATCGTGCTGCGCTACCTGGAGGGCCAGAGTCCGCAGGTGGTCGCCGATCACCTGGGCATCAGCCGGCGGCACTTTTACCGCGAGCAGAAGATGGCGATCGAGGCGATTGCGGACATCCTGCTGGATCGCTACAGCGAAGGAGTGGCGCAAACGTCCGTGGCCGGGGCTGAACAGACCTCGCCCGACCATCTTGAGCTGCTTCGCCTGGAAGCGGCGCGCGCCGCCCAGGCCAGCCGCCTGACCCGGCTCCAGGAGGAGCTGTCCGGCATCATCTCCCTGCTGCAGGAACCGCTCCATTTGCATGATCTGGCGGTCGAGTGTGCAGTCCAGGAATCGCTGCCGGAGATCGCCATTGATCGCAATCTTCTGCGCCAGGTGCTGCTGGGCGTTGTTGCATACTTGATCGAGCGGGCCGAACAGGCCGTGATCCAGGTGACTGCGCTCCCGGAAGCCGATATCGTGCGCATTA
>CAZGYW010000328.1:0-4066 GCA_964530495.1 uncultured Anaerolineae bacterium | reverse complement strand
TCCGCGGCCAGCGCCACTGCCAGACCGCTGACGCCCAGACCCGCGATCAGGCCGCCAACGTCAAAGCGCCATTCCTGCAGGATCACGATTACACCCAGCGTGACGACCACAATCCGCAGCCCGGTGCGGATGAACGGCAGCAGCTTCTCATCCACGCGCAGCCCGGCCAGGTTAGCAAGGTTGGCTGATGTACGGGTAAACAGGTTGATGAGGTTGTAGAGCGCGGCGAACACCGCCACGATGATCAGCGTCCGGGTGAGGTGCGTGGCGAACTCCGGCGGCGCATCCCACAGGATGCTGGCCACCAGATAGACGCCGAGCGCCCAGAACAGGAGCTGCAGCGGCATGTCAATCAGGCTGTCCAGCGCATTCGCCAGGCCGGGGTTGAGGCGTTCCAGCAGCCGGTTGAGCCGGGGCAGGATGATCCGGTTCAGCAGCCGCCGGAAGATCAACAGGATCAGCAGCGCCACCGCCACCAGCAGCAGGCGGGACACCAGCGGGGGCAGGCCCAGGGTGGTAAGCTCATCGAGGATCATGGGTGGTAAAGCGCCTCCTCTCCGGCAGGCCAGGTGAATACGACGTCCACGCCTGATCTTGGCAGAGACCGCCCGAAAAGACAACTTCCGGTCAGGCGGGGCCGGGTGTAGAATGGAAGCCAAAGCCCGAATGTGCGCGTAACCCTGGCGCACCAGGCAAGGACGCAGGCGATGGCGCAGGACGTGATCCGGCAGCGGCGCTGGACGCCCGAAGAACTCCAGGCGGCGGGGTTCCGCTACTACCCGCGCCGCAAGGAGCTGACGCTGGCCCGGGTCTTGCCGGAAGCGGAAGCTCCGCTCTGGATCGAAACGGCGTGGGCCGTGCTGGAGGCGGATGCCGGGGATATGATCTGCTACCGGCCCGAGCCAGGGGAAGCCAGGGCTGCCCTTGACGAGTACGATCACTGGCCCGTCCGGCCCGACATTTTCGCGCAGGACTACGCGGCGTGGGATGTGCCCGACCTGCCGGACTTCCCGGCCGTGCGCCAGCTTCTGGCGGCGGGCTGCCGGGCTTACTACAAGCGGGCGGGGTGCTGGGCCAGACGCCTGGCGGCGCCCACCGCCGTACTCAGCCTGGAGAGCGCGGAGCCGGTGGTCTACCCGCCGGGTGGGTGGCTGTGCATCGGCACTGCGGGTGAGCCGTGGGTCCAGCCGGACGCGAGCTTTCGGGAACGCTACCAGGTTGATGACTGAGTGACTATCCGCCGTCCCGCCAGAACGGGCGGGCGCGCAGAAGGATCGACGCTATGGCCAGGGCACTGGTGACGGGCAGCACGGGGTTTGTGGGGTCGCACGTTGTGCGGGCGCTGATCGAGGCAGGGCACGCGCCGCGCGCGCTCCAGCGCCGGACGAGCAGCCAGATGGCGCTCGAGGGGCTGACGGACTACGAGCCGGTAATTGGGGATGTGCTGGATCCGGCTTCGCTGGCCGCGGCGATGGACGGCTGTGACTGGGTGTTCCACGCGGCGGCGGTCTCCGATTACTGGCGGCAGAGCATGGATTGGATGGTCGAGGTCAACGTCCAGGGCACGCGCAACGTGTTGGAAGCGGCCCGGCAGGCCGGGGTCAAACGCGTGGTGTTCACCAGCAGCGCCGGGGCGGTTGGCAGGCGTAAGGATGGTTTCCCGGCGGATGAAACGATCACCTTCAATTTACCGCCCGCGGCCTTCCCCTACGCGCACAGCAAATTCATGGGCGAGATTGAAGTCCTCAAGGCCGTGATCGCCGGGCTGGACTGCGTGATCGTCAATCCCGCGGTGGTGATCGGCCCCGGCGACGTGTACCAGGGGTCGGGCAGCCTGCTGATCGAGATGCAAAAGGGCAGCGTGCCCGGCATCCCGCCCGGCGGCGTGACGCTGATCGACGTGCGCGATGTGGCCCGCGCGCATGTCGCGGCGGCGGAGCGCGGCCGTGTGGCGGAGCGCTACATTCTGGGCGCGGTGGACCTGAGCTACAAAGCCTGGCTGACGCTGATCGCCGATATTGTGGGCGTGGCCCTGCCGCGCCTGCACCTGCCGCCGCTGGCGATGCCCGTCATGGGCGCGGCGGTGGACCTGGGCCGCAAGCTGAAGCTGCCCATCCCCGCGGATGGCAACCAGATCCGCCTGAGCGGCCAGCACCTCTATTTCGACTGCCAGAAGGCCCATGCCGAACTGGGTGAGCCGGTTGTGGATGTCCGCCAGAGCCTGCAGGATACCTGGGACTGGTACCGGGCGCACGGCATGGCCTAGCATTTCCTCTGTAGCGCGTCTCCCGGCCTGATCGGCGCCGCCCGATCGGGCCGTTGCTTTGGTCCCCAGGATGAGCATTTGCTGAGAATCGACCGGTGCCTCTTCGCAAAATCTACACTATCTGGTAGAAATATACGATACAGATGTAGATTTTATAGCTTTGGCCAGAATGCGTTGGAGAAGTGGGGCGATGAACCTGCTGCGAATCGGCAATCTGGGCCGGATGGGCTTCTTCCCGTTCGCGCTGGGCCTGGTCGGCGTGTTCGTGACCGGCACGCTCAACCGGGTCATGATCGTGGAGTTGGGCATCCCGGCCACGCTGGTTGGCATCTTTCTGGCGGTGCCGCTGCTGCTGGCGCCGCTGCGGATGTGGCTCGGCCACCGCTCCGATTCCTCGCCAATCCTCGGCCTGCGCCGCGAGCCATACATTGTGCTCGGCGCATTCTTCAGCGCCGCCGGGGTGGTGGCGGCCACAACGCTGGCCGCCGGCAGCCAGACGCGCTCGCTCCTGGCCGGGCTGGGCCTGCTGGTCGCCTTCATGGCCTACGGGGTGGGCAAGCACCTCTCCAGCAACACGTTTGAAGCGCTGATCGCGGACAAATTCGAGGGTGACGCCCGTTCGCGGGCGATCACGCTTTACAAGCTGCCGATGTTCGTGGGGATCATCGGTGGGGCGATCGGGCTGGCGCGCCTGCTGGACCCCTTCTCGATCGAGCGGCTGCTGACGGTGGCGTTTGGCGTGGCGGCGCTGGCCTTTGTGCTGGCCGGGCTGGCCGTGATCCGCAACGAGCCGCGCCGCGCCGACGTGCAGATTGTCGCCCGCCAGGCCCGCCAGACCTCCTTCCTGCAAACCTTCCGGACCCTGGTCTGGGAGGACCGCCAGGCGCGCCTGTTTTTCCTGTTTGTGGCGCTGTCGATTGTTGGCACCCAGGCCCAGGAGATTCTGCTGGAGCCGTACGGCGCGCTGGTGCTGGGCATGAGCGTCGCGGAGACTACGCGCCTGACTTCGCTGTGGGGCGCGGGCGCGATCGTGGCGATGGCCCTGGGCGGCGGCTGGCTGCTCAAGCGCTTTGGCTACCGGCCGGTGCTGCGCGCCGGGTTGCTGACCAATATCGCCGTCTTTGCGGGGATCATCACGGCGGGGGCGCTGGGCAGCGTGGGCCTGTTCCGCGGGCTGGTGCTGATCCTGGGCGTGGGGACCGGGCTGGCGTTCGCCGGGGCGATGGCTGCCGTGATCGACTTCACGACCGTCGTCCGCGCCGGATTCCTGATGGGGGTGTGGGGCGCCGCGACGGAGCTGGGCGAAGCCGTCGGCAACCTGTTCGGCGGTGCGATTGTGGACACGGTGCGGGCGCTGACCGGCTCCCCGCTGCTGGCTTACGGGCTGGTGTTTGTGCTGGAAGGCGTGATGCTGGTCGGGGCGCTTGTCCTGCTGAGCCGGATTAACGTGCGCGAGTCGGTGGCACTTTCCGAGGCCAGCCATGAAGCGGACGACCTCCCCGGGCGGGAGGGTGACGCGCGCGCCATGCCGGAACCGGCGTAACGCCTTTGGTTGAGGAGATTGCATGTGGCGGCTGCCCTGATCGGGCGGCCGTTTTTGTTTCCGCGCCCGGCGGCCGGGATAGTGAACTTTTCGTGAATTCGGGCTGTTTGCGTTGATTCTACGACAATTCTATGACAAGCTAGGTGTAACGCCGAATACCTTTCCGCCGCCATTCCGTGCGGCGATTCACGCAAGGGGGAATTGAAGATGCGGGTTTCCGTGCGGAAGAGTCTGGTCCTGCTGGTTGCCGCTTTGCT
>CAZGYW010000327.1:0-4068 GCA_964530495.1 uncultured Anaerolineae bacterium | reverse complement strand
GATAATGAGCGGTGACTGGAGTTCAGACGTGTGCTCTTCCGATCTACCCAGCGCGTCAATACGGATGTCCTCCACGTGATCCTTGATCGCCCGCAGGATAACGCCGCGCACTTCGTCTTCCGCGCCGGAAACGCCAATCGCTTCCGAAAGTTCTTTGAGCAGCATTGCCTATGCCTCCCCCTCCGCTGCCAGCGGGTCTTCCCACGCGATGGTAGCCAGGAAATCCGGCTCCAGGCTGGTGATGAATTCGGCCAGCAGCCGCCCGGCCCGCCTGATGTCGTTCAGGTCGACCATCTCGACCGGGGAGTGCATGTTACGCAGCGGCACGTTGATCAGCGCGGTCGGCACGCCTTCGCAGGCGACCTGAATCGGCCAGGCGTCGGTCCCGCTGCGGCCCGGAATCGGGTCGATGTTGACCGTCAGTTCCATGCGCTTGGCGGCCTCCAGCAGCTTCTCGTAGAGCTTCGGGTGGAAGTTCGGCCCCAGGCTGATCGCCGGGCCGCTGCCCAGCTTGAAGGCACCGTCGCTTTCGCCGATGCCCGGCTGCTGCGCGAACGTCACATCCAGCGCAATGGCGATATCGGGGTTGATCTGGTGCGCCGCCACCTGCGCCCCGCGCGTGCCAACTTCCTCCTGGACGGTAGCGACCGCCATCACGTCCCAGGAATGTTTACGCCCCTGCAGTTCCTCCAGGCAGACGGTCAGCGCCGCCACGCAGGCCCGGTCATCCATCGCCTTGCCGGCCAGCCGGTCGCCCAGCAACTCAAGCACCGGCACATCCACCGTCACCGGGTCACCGATCCGCACCAGGCGGGCCACGTCCTCCGCGCTGCGACCGACATCGACAATGAGATCGTCAACGGCGGGGTATTCGCCCCGTTTGCCTGCGGGCAACAGGTGCGGCGGTGAAGACGCCACCACGCCGGGTAGCGCCTCGCGGCCGTGCACCAGCACCGGCTGGGCCAGCATCACCCGGCCGTCCACGCCGCCGATGCTGCGCACCCGCAGGAACGGGCCTTCGATGGCCCGCACCAGCATGCCGATTTCGTCCATGTGCGCCGCCAGCATGATCGTCCGGCGCTCGGCGTGATTGTCCCGGACGCCCCACCTGGCGCCAATCAGGTTGCCCAGCGCATCCGTCGTCAACTCATCCGCCAGGCCGGCCCAATCCGCCTGCACAACCTCCCGCACCGGGCCTTCATAGCCGGATGGGCCGTGCGCCTGGCACAACCGTATCAGGTGTTCTTTCAGATCCAATGGCTTCCTCCTGAGGGTAACAGACAACCAGAATGCGCGCGGAGCGCGCGCCCCGCCCCATCACCTGTCATCACCCACCCTGTCCCTGACCATTCCCTTCCTCCTCGAACACTTCAGGCGTTGGGGTGGGCAGCGGCGCTTCCGTCACCACCTGCTCGGTCGGAGTCAGTGTCGGCGTCGGTGTCTCAGTTGCGGTGGGTGTGGCAGTCAGCGTCACGATCACAGGCGTTGCGCTCGGCAGTGGGGTCCAGGTGAAGGTCGGGGTGATCGTCGGCGCGGTCGTGCTTGTCGGAATGAAGAACGTCGCGGTTGGCGGGAAGGTCAGGGTTGGTGCCCAGGTCCAGGTCAGGGTTGGCCACGGCGTATTCGTGGGTGGCAGATACTGGCCTGGCGTCACTACCGGCCCGCCCCAGATCGGCGTGTTCGTGTACTGGCCCCAGGGCAGCGGGGTGATGGTGGGATACAGCGTCGACGTAGCCGGGCCGATCGGAGATTGCGCGCCGGGGGCCAGCACCGTCGCGGCGGGAGTGATTGTCACCAGCGTGCGGTCACGCTCCGGGGCCAGCCCCAGCAGCATCGCCCCCGCGCAGTAACACGGCAGCGTGGCCAGGACAATCGCCAGCAAAATGGTGTGCAGCAGCCGGCGTCTGCGCTGCAGGAGTGATGTACCGAGGTTCTCCACAGAAAGCACCCATTCCCTGGCTGGAAACCGCTAAGCAAAGGCCGTCGCAAGAATAGCACGCGCCTCATCCCCAGTCAATCAGCGCGACCGGAGAACCGGAGGCGCAACCCCACTGCCCGGCAACTGCCCTGCCACAGGCTGTTGTGCCTGCCAGCGCCCGGTCAGCGGATAATGAACTTGACCGCCTGCTCGATGCTATCCGCCGGGCTGATCTTGACCTGCTCGTCAACGACCACCCCGTTTTCGTCAATGACCCAGTGGGAGCGAACCACGCCCATGTACTTCTTGCCGTACATCGACTTCTCGCCCCACGCGCCCCAGGCTTCCAGCACCCTGTGGTCAGGGTCGGAAACGAGGTCATATGGCAGGTTCTCCGCATCTTTCCACTTGCGAAGCGCCGCCGGCTCGTCCGGGCTGATGCCCAGCACCGTCGCGTTGGACGCCTCAAAGCGCGGGAAATTGTCCCGCAACCCGCAGGCCTGGGTCGTGCAGCCGCTGGTCCCGGCCTTGGGATACGCAAAGAGAATCACCTTCTTGCCCCGGTAATCGCTCAGTTTGACCGGCTTGCCATCCTGGTTCAGCAGCTCAAAATCCGGGGCCTTCTCACCAATCGCGGGCATCACAATACTCCTTTTGCCATGATCATCATTACCGACTCGAACATCATCCCGGCCAGAATTACCCTCAGACCGGGCACCTCAAGTTTACCCCGAAAGCGGCGGCCTTACCGCCCCGGCTGCCGCGCCCTGGCGCTTCACCCCTGAGACACGGGCGCCGCAACGCTTGCCCGCCGGCTGTGGATGCCGCTCGCCCCGCTGGGGCTGGGGCCGCGCACCTGATCATCCTGGAGCACGCCCTGCCCGTCATAGGCCCGCACGGCGAAGCTATGCTCACCGGGCTGGAAGGGCCACTCGTAGCGCCAGATCGTCCAGGCATTCTCGGAAAGCGGCGCGCGCAGTTGGGCCGCCTGCCACTCACCATCATCGACCTGCACCTCCACTTTTGAGATGCCGCGCGCCCCGGCGTAAGCCGTCCCGCCAACCGGGACCACCAGCCTGCCGTCATCGCTGGCTTCCGCCGCAGGCGACACTACATCGATCGTGGAGATCATCCGCACCCGGGCGACCTCGTCCCAGCCGCGGCGCACCCAGTAGCCTTCCTGGTAGTCCGCCACAACCTCGATCCCCGTAATCCACTTGGGCGTCTTCATGCCGTACAGGTCGGGGATGAACAGGCGCAGCGGGAAGCCAAACTTCGGTGGCAGCGGCTGGCCATCCCAGGCGTAACACAGCATGATCCGCTCATCCGCGTTGACGAGATCGAGCGTCACCGTCTCATGGAAGCGATCCGCCGCCGTAATCACCAGGTACTGCGCCCCCTCCTGCACACCGGCGTCCGCCAAAACGCGCTTGAGGCTGGCACCCGTCCATCGCGTCGTCCCGATCAGGTCGCCGCCGATCGGGTTGGAGATGCAGGCCAGCGTGACATACTCCTCCAGTGGTTCGTAACGGGTGCGCAGGTCATCAAGGCTCAGGCTCAGCGGGGTATCTACCAGGCCCGTGACCGGCAGCCGCCACTCCGCCTCGTCAATCGTCGGCGGGGACAGGCTGATGTCCAGCCGGAAGTGATCTTCCAGCGGGGTGTATTCCAGCCGCGTGCCCGGCACCGCCCCCACCGGATCGCCCGCGTTCGGCAGGAAATCCGGCAGCCCTGCCGGCTGGGGCGTCCCTTCGAGCAGCAGCCCAGGCGCGCGCCGCCCCGCCAGCAAGCTGCCCAGCCCGGCCCCGGCCACGGTAATCACCGCCGCGGCGCCCCCGGCCCGTACCAGGAATTGGCGGCGATCGATCGCGCTCGCGACCACCGGCTGAACGCCTGGCCCGGAAGTCACCGCCGCTGGCGTTTTGGACGAAGCAATGGCCCACAGGCGCTCGGCCAGCCACCCCAGGACCGCGCCCCACCCGCCGAATGCCACGGCCAGCCACAACGCGGTAGGCAGCGGGGCAGCCGTTGCGGTCCGGTTGACGATCACATGCACGACGATCATCAGAACGGCTATCACCAGCCCCAGGAGCAGGCCCGCGGAGCGGGGCCCGCCCCCGCCCCGCCCGCCCCACGCCACGAACAAACCC
>CAZGYW010000326.1:0-4069 GCA_964530495.1 uncultured Anaerolineae bacterium | reverse complement strand
CGGGCGTGACCGGATCCGGGCTATCGCTCTTGGCGACGGCCAGGTCGGCGACCTGCGGAGCGGTCAGGGCGGTGGTCGCCTGGGCGGTGTTGTTGGCCGGGTTGGAGTCATTGTCCGCGCCGATCGTGGCCGTGTTCGGGATCGGGTTCGGGCCGCTATAATCCGCCGGGACCGTCACGACCAGCGTGAACGTGCCCGATCCGCCCACCGCGACCAACGGGTTGGTGCAGCTCAGGCTGCCGCCAGCCCCCACCGCCGGGGTTGTGCAGCTCCACCCGGCTGCCGCCGTGAGGGAGGCAAAAGTCGTCCCCGCGGGCAACGGGTCGCTCAGGGTGGCGTTGGTCGCGTCCGCGTTGCCCACATTGGTCACGCCGATGGTGTAGGTGATTGTGTTGCCGGGCGTGACCGGATCCGGGCTATCGCCCTTGGTCACGGCCAGATCGGCCCCGCTGGCAGCTTGCAGCGCGGTGGTCGTCTGGGCGGTGTTGTTGGCCGGGTTGGAGTCATTGTCCGCGCCGGTCGTGGCCGTGTTCGGGATCGGGTTCGGGCCGCTGTAGTTCGCCGGGACGGTCACCACGAGCGAGAACGTGTACGGGCCGCCGGGGGCGACCGAGGGGTTGGTGCAGGCCACCGTTCCACCGCTGCCCACCGCCGGGGTGGTGCAGCTCCAGCCGGCCGGGGAGGAGAGCGACACGAAAGTCGTCCCGGCGGGCAGCGTGTCATTCATGACGCCGTTCGTGGCCGTGACGGTTGTGTCATTGCGCACGTCGATGGTGTAGGTGATGGTCGCGCCGGGCGTGACCGGGTCCGGGCTGTCGCCCTTGGCGATGCTCAGGTCGGAGGCCGTGCCGACGGCCTGGCAGGTGAAGCCGAAGTTGTTACCGGAGTCGGCCAGGCTGTAGCCCCCGAAGCTGGCGGTATTGACATTGCCGGTGGTGAGCGGGGTGGTGTAGATCGATCCCGCCGGAATGATCGCCCCGTCCATCTCGATCAGGAAGTTGCCGGTGACGCCCACCTGGAAGCTGAAGTTGCCGCTGCCGTCGGCGGTGGTCGTCTGGAGCAGGCGATCCGCGCCATCCAGCGCCCCGACCGTGCCGAGGTCTTCATACAGGCGCAGCGTCGCGCCGGGCTGGACGGTATCGCCTGCGTTGAACACGCCGTCATAACCGGTCGGCGGCTCGCAGAATACCGTTCCGGACAGGATGTTGGCCCCGGCCGTCAGGCAGGCCACGCTCTCGAAGTCGGTATCGGAGGCGAACGTGCCGATCAGCGTGGCGAAGGCGTTGGTTTCATTGATGCTCCACATCGTCTGCTGCTGGGCCACAATCGTGCTTTCGCTGCCGGTGGTGCCGTAGAATGTGCCGTCATTGAAGACACCGAAGCCTTCCATATCGGTCACGTTGTCCGTGCCGTTGTTGAGGATGCCCACCAGGCAGGCGGAGACCAGCCCGGTAGTCGCATCGTAGCCGTCATTCGTGCCCGGAGTCTCGCCGTTGACGTCGATGATCGCCAGCCAGTCTACGGTGACATCCACAATGTCGTTGAAGATGGCATAGAACACGCCGGTTTCAGGATGGATGGCGATGTCGTCAATCGTGTTGGGGCAGTTGACACCGTCCGTGCAGTCCAGGGTGCTGCCGGCGCACGGCCCCAGGGTGGCCGGATCCATGTCGATCACGGCGTAGTCCTGCCCGGCGCCGAACACGTTCGGCACGTAAGCACCGGTGGCCGGGTTGATCTGGTAGATGGCGTTGTTCTGGGAGCCGCCGGTCTGCTCCAGCGCCCACAGCCTGTTGGTGCGGGCGTCGATGGAGAGGCCGTCGCCATCGCCCAGGTTACGCGCGCCGAGCACCGTGTGGTTGCCGGTGCCGATTGCGCCGATGGCGGTCCAGGCGCCGGTGGTCTGGTTGATGATGCCGAAGACGCCTGCGCCGCCCGCATCGGTGTCATCGTCCACACCCCACAGGAGGCTGTTATCCAGGTTCAGCTCGATGCCCTCCACCCGGTCGGCGGGGGCGGTGGTGCTGGGGGCGGTGAACTGCTGGGTGCCGTCGAAGCGATTCATCCAGTGCAGGCGGTCGCCGCCGTCGGCCACAGAATAGCAGATCAGGGGGTTGGCCGGGCCCTGGGCCTGGACAACCGGGCGGGAGAGCGTGAGGAGTGTGGGAAAGGCTAGAATCAGGATCGTGCTCAAAAAGACAATAAAGCGGAATTTTGCGCGCATTTTTGTGTGCCTGCCGAATACGTGTTGCTGCGGATACCATGCGGAAAGGGCGGCCTGCGGCGCGGGCCGGAACAAGAAAGTGCGGCGCCGCAGCTGTCACAACGGATAGCAACGAGTCTGCTTTCGAATACGATAGTCTGTTCTGGGACCGCCTTTGGCGGCAATTTAGGATAACGAGTATCAATTATGCCAGCGTTTTTCGGGAGTTGCGAGGAAGCATCCGGCACACAGAGTAATGAGTTATATTCTTAATAATACATAAGTCGAGGTTGCCTGGCTGCGGCAAAGGGGATCGTCGACAGAGTCAGCGCGCCAGCCCTTCCAGGTGGGGGCGGAGGGCGGCCTCCAGCCGGATCATGGCGTCGATCAGGGCCTCCTGCGCGGCGGGCCAGTTGGCTTCCTCGCGCAGGCTGGCGGTCAACACCGGGGCGCTGATGTGCCCCGCCCGGCCGGAGGCTGGCGCTTCCCAGCGCAGCGGTCCGCCGAATGCCGTTTCGATGCTTTCGCGCGCGTCGTGCAGCCGGGCGTAGATCGCGGCGGCGCGGGCCGGGTCGCGGGGCTGGATCACCAGTTCGGCGCTGGCGTCCTGGCGGTGGAGGGCGTAGCGCAGCCGGAGGCCGGGCACCCCGGCGCTGACCTCGAGCGTGTTGCGGCCCGGCGGCTTGAGGTGATCGTGCAGGCGGGTGCGGGAGCGGGCGGCGGCCTGCAGCGCGGCCCAGAAGCGGGCATGCCGGGCGGCGGCCGGTTCAGCCGGCGGCCCGGACTCTGGCGACTGGGGCAGCGCGGCCAGCAGGCGTTTGAGCGCGTCCGGGTAGGGGACGCCCACAAAGTCGATGTACTGCAGATCGCGGGCCATCAGCGGCGGCTTGCAGTCCTCGATGCGGATCGGGATCACGCGCTTGCCTTCCTCCAGCGCGTAAAGCAGCTCCTTCCGCACGAACTTCGAGCGGTTGGAGGCGTGCGACAGCACCAGCAGGAGGTGCGTGGCGTCCTCCAGCGCATTCTCCAGCGCCGTGAGCCACTCCGCGCCGCCGGGCAGCGCCTCCCGGTCGATCCACAGCGGGACGCGCTGCGCCCGGAGGTCATCGGCCAGCCGGGTCACGAACTCGGCATCCTTGCGGGCGTAGCTCACGAAGACAAGGGACATTACGTTAGCCGCCGCCTCCCGCTGTGTCACGTGCCATGTGCAGGAAGTGCCAGCCGTAGGGCTTGAGGCCCACATACAGGCCCGGATCGCACAACCCGGCGCCGTCCCGGTCGAAACGCTCCCCGCTGAACGGATCGCGCAGCGTCCAGCCCGATCCGGCCAGGTCCTCCCAGGGCAGGTGCACGCGGCCCTGCGCCTCCCCGTCGGAGAGGTTGACGACGACCAGCCGCCGTTCGGCGCCATCCGCCCAGCACCAGGCGACCAGGTTGGCGTGGGTGGGGTTGTCCGGCCAGCCGGAGGTCTCGCACAGCCGCCATTCTCCTGAATGAAAGATCGGGTGGCGCAGCTCGGCCAGCAGGGTGCGGTAGAAGGCGCTCAGACTGGCGTCCACCGGCTCCGGATGGCGGCGCCCGAGCTGGACGGGCAGCTTGATCCGCGCGCCGTCGAGTTGTCCTTCGTGGAACAGGCGCGCGCCGGGCAGGGTGGCGGCCACCAGCGCGGCAGCGCGTTCGTGCGGGTGGGTGAAGATCGCGGCTGCGCGCGGCTCGTCGTGGTTCTCCACGAAGCGCACCAGTCCCCGCTGGTAGCTCAGGTCAGCGCCCAGGTGACCCCGGACGCCTGCCGCCCCGTCATGGGCCAGCCGGTCGTACAGTCGCGTGTCGTAGCAGTAGTCGAAGCCCTGCAGCTGCACATCCCAC
>CAZGYW010000325.1:0-4075 GCA_964530495.1 uncultured Anaerolineae bacterium | reverse complement strand
CCCACCCCCCCCTATCCTACACTCTTTCCCTACACGACGCTCTTCCGATCTGGATCCGGCGCGGCCTGCTCGCGCTTTTCCCGCATAGGCAGGAGCATGGCCAGCCCCAGCGTGCCCATATCGGCAAACAGCAGCGGCGCCATGAACGGCGCCCCGCGCAGGAAGCGCTCCGGCACAAACAGGTTACGCGTCGTCAGGCCGCTGTCGATGTGCAGCAGGAAGCCGATGACACCCACCAGGATCAGGCCCACCTGGGCGCTGATCACCACGATTGTGTCGCTCCGGCTCGGTTTCTCCAGGAACCCGTAAATGATGGTGGCCACCACGGCAAAGACGCCGATCACCGTGGGCAGCCACACCCACAGGTTTTCAAAGTTGAAGCGCCCATGGTCCAGCACGCTGCTCAGCAGCGTGGCCAGGATGCCCAGCCCGACCCAGATCGCGTACTGGCGGGTCTTGCTGAAGGGCACCTGCCAGCTGAACAGCCCCGGCACCACCATCCGGCCGCTATCCTCCGGGTCTTCGATCACGGCGGCGATCACGCCCAGCACGGCGGCCAGCGAAAAGGTCAGCGGGCCAACCAGCGGCGGCGCGAAGACGAACAGCTTGAGGGCCAGCGTCGGGCCGCCCAGCCCGCTGGGCGGGATGGCGCGCGCCAGGTGAAAATACGCGCCCATCAGCCCGATCACGGTGCTCACCGCCAGCACGCCAAACGCGACCAGGATCGCCGTCTGCCGCCGCCGGATCGAGATCACCCCGGTCACCAGCAGGATCAGTGCCGCCAGCGGACCGAAGACGATCGGGATCATCTCCCCGGCGCGGATCGTGCCGTTCATGCCATGCGCCAGGAAGATATCCAGCCCCAGAAACGCCAGGTTCATAGCCACCATCAACATCATGATCTGGTCGCGGGTGACAAACGGCAGTCGCCGCCCGGCCAGCACAATGCCATCTCTGTTTAGCTGCCAGTTTTTATTCACGGCTTACTCTCTTGTCCGTCACAGGCACGGGGCACGGCGGTTCGCTGCCGTGCCCCGCATAGGACGCAACCGGCTCAGTCGGAGGCTTCTTCAGCGTGGCGCGGGTGAACATACCCCGGCAGGTTCTCCACCGCGTATTCGCGCACTTCGGCCAGGGCGTGCAGGACTTCGTACGCGCCATGCCACTGTGCGTAATCCGGCCCCTGCATCCAGGTGCCAAACTTGGCGGTGCGGCCCCAGTGGTGCCACAGCTCGTAGATCGCGAAGTCGATCGGCTCGTCGAACGGCTCGGCCGTCAGCGCCCCCGCTTCTGTCAGCGCGATGCGCAGGTCTTCGCCCTCCTGCGTCCATTCGTTCACGCGCTCGGTGGCGGCGTCCGCCGCGGTGTACAGGTCGGTGATGAAGTTCTGGTTGTGGCATTCCATGCACACGGTCTGCATGCGGACCTTGTTATCTTCCCAGGCCGGGCGGCGGGTGGAGACCGGGTCGAACAGGAACCAGGTCAGGCGGTCGCCAACGTCATGGGTGGTGCTGGCGGCGCCGATGCCGCTGATGTGGCAGATCGCGCAGGTGGCCGCCGGGAAGTCTTCCACGGTGACCAGGCCCGGCTCGGCTTCCCAGTTCCAGGTATGGCCCATGGTGTGGTAGGCGATGCCGTGCGGCGATTCAATGTAGATCTCGTACTGGGGATGATCCGGGCCGATGTGGCAGGCGTTGCAGGTTTCCGGCTTGCGGGCCTGTTCCAGGCTGAACTCGTGGCGCAGGTGGCACTGCTGGCATTCCCCAACGGAACCGTCTTCATGCGGGCGGCCGATGTTGTGGCAGGCATAGCAGGTGAAGCGGGTCATCGCATCGCCTTCCAGGACGGCGATCGCGTTACGCGATTTATCCGTGCTCGGCTGGCCCTCCGGAATGGCGAAGTACTGGGCCAGGTGCGTCTCGCTCAGCTCCTGCGACCCGGCCACGGCCACGTAAGCGGGCAGCCCGTGGCGGCTGGCGTTGTACTGGGCGACTTCCGCCGCATGGCAGGTCTGGCACAGCGCCGGGGTGGGCGAGTTAAGCACGTACGTGCCCTCATGCTCGATCGCGTTCGGGTAGTCGGCAGTCACCTCGTGGCAGTCCTCGCACTTCACATTCGCGGCGGCCATGGTGCTATGGCCGTACTGCTGGATGATGCCGGGCGTGCTGTTGGCATGGCATGTCACACAGTCGTTGGTGCTGCCGGCCAGCACGTTGACGCGCTCGGCCACGCCGCCTTCCCCGCCGGTTGTGGCCGGCCGGAAGATCACGGCCAGCACCACGGCCAGACCGATGAACACGACCGTCGCCACGACAGCGGTAATTAAGACTCTCTGTCTTGACATGGAAACTCCCCCTGGATTGTGGTAGCGAGCGCTGCCGGATCCCCCGGGCGGGCGACCCACAGGCAACACAGCAACGGCACATGGACTGCGCCTCTATGCCTGAGCATAAAGGACAGGCCGGACATTCGTCCTTGATCTAGATCAAGTCGAGCGGCTGAGTCTTAACTGGCGGGAGTTACTGCAGCGCGGCCAGGCGCAGCAGATCGGCCCGCAGGACCGTGATCGTGGCGCGCTCCACGGTGATGGCCCCGGCTTTTTCCAGCGAAGCCAGTGCCCGGCTGAGCGTCTCCGGCTTGATCGCCAGGTGGGCGGCGATGGTGGTGCGATTGATCGCGGGGGTGGCCAGGGCCGGGTCGTCCATCTGCCGCAGCAGGAAGCGCGCCACGCGGGTGGTGACGGAGTACAGCGCCAGCCCTTCCACCTGTTCCACCAGGAAGCGGTTACGGGCCGCCAGGGATTGGATCAGGCTCATGGCCAGCAGGGGATCGGCCTGAATGGCCCGCGCCAGCGTCTCATGCGCCAGGCAGCAGGCGGTCACTTCGCTGAGGGCCGCGGCGCTGGCCGGGTTCGGGCCGCCATCCAGGCCGGCCACGTCATTGATGGAGTCATCCGGCCCCAGCAGGTCCAGGATGTGCTCGTGACCGTCCGGGCTGGTCTTGAAGACCTTGACCTGCCCCTTATGGATGATCCACAGCCCGGCGCACGGCTCGCCATCCAGGAAGATCACCTCACCGGGCGCAAAACGGTAGCAGGCCGCTTCCTCCGCCAGGGCTTTCAGGCGCGTGTCACCCAGCATGTGGAAGTACCGATGCTGGCGCAGGTGGCGCACCAGCTCGCCACTGGGGGTGGAGAGGAGAATCACAGCCATGAGGGGTGAAGTCCTTCAGCCGTACCGCGAACTAACGCCACCAATTATAACCTGATTCATCGGATTGGCTGCCGGTTCAGTCGGCTCCGGTCAGCGGATCACAGGTGGTTGCCATTCGCATCGTCTGGCCCTCGCCTGGCGTCCGGTTGCAGCCACGGCTCCCCTGCGGGCAGGCGCTCCCCTGACCGAACGGGGATTGCGCCCCATCCGCCCGGCACCCTATACTGAGCATGATGGCAGGCTGCGAGGTGAGCGATGAAGCGTCTGGCGGGCATTCTGATCGTGTTTGTGGTGCTGGGGAGCGCCGCACCCGGCCTGGCCCAGGGCGGCGGCGCGGGGCCGATCCGCGTCCCCATCACGGAGGATACGTTCTTCCAGCTCAAAATTCCCGCGATCGATCTGGATATCCCGGTCTACGAGGCGTGGATGAGCCGCCGCACGTGGGAGTTCCGCGTGCTGACGGAGGAAGCGGGCCACCTCCAGTACACGGCCTACCCCGGTATGCGCGGCAACATCGCCATCGGCGGGCACTACGAGCTGGCGGACTTCGCGCCGGGGCCGTTCAAGGACCTCGATCAACTGGTGGAAGGTGACACAATCGAGATCGTGTACCTGGGCCAGAGCTATACCTACCGTGTCACCACCACGCTGCTCGTCAGCCCGCGCAACGTGCGGGTCATCTACCCCACTCCGGTGGAGGTGCTGACGCTCCTGACCTGCTACGACTACAGCCCCCAGGCGGAGACGTACACGCAGCGCTACGTGGTGCGCGCCGTGCGCGTGCCGGCGTAGCGACCGCCCTCTCCATATCCTGCCAGGAAGCACCGTTCTGCGCACCATATGCGGTTATGACTGTTACCGGA
>CAZGYW010000324.1:0-4090 GCA_964530495.1 uncultured Anaerolineae bacterium | reverse complement strand
TTCCCTACACGACGCTCTTCCGATCTAATGGCCACAGCCATCAAGGATATGCATGTGCGCGGCGCCGGGTTGATCGGTGCTGCGGCGGGTTACGGCATGTACCTTGCAGCGTTGCATGCCCCGCAAGATGATGAAAAGGCTTTCATGCTGGCCCTGGAAGCTGCTGGCGAAACTCTGAAGGCAACCCGCCCTACCGCTGTCAACCTTGAATGGGCCGTCAAGCGCCAGCTGGCAGCGATTGAAGCAGTCGCTGGCATCCCGGGCAAGACTGAGGCGGCGTTAGCTATGGCGCAAACCATCGCCGACGAGGATGCCGACTTCTGCCGGCGCATTGGCGACCATGGGCTCCGCATCATCGAAGCAATCAGCCAGCGCAAGTCTGGGGAGGTGGTCAACATCCTGACCCACTGCAATGCCGGATGGCTGGCATTTGTCGATTACGGCACGGCCACAGCGCCGATCTATGCTGCTCACGACAGGGGCCTTAAGGTGCATGTCTGGGTCGATGAAACCCGCCCGCGCAACCAGGGCGCCAGCCTGACCGCCTGGGAGCTGGGTCAGCATGGCGTACCCCACACTGTCATTGCTGACAATGTGGGTGGGCATCTGATGCAGCACGGGCTGGTCGACATGGTGATTACCGGGTCAGACCGGACGACGTATACCGGCGATGTAGGTAACAAAATCGGCACGTACCTCAAAGCGCTGGCTGCCAGAGACAACAATGTGCCATTCTATGCGGCCTTGCCTTCGTCAACGTTCGATTGGGAGCAGCGTGACGGTCTTCAAATCCCTATCGAACAACGTGACGCCAATGAAGTCCGCTACATCACCGGGCTGCATGATGGCGAACTGAAGACGGTCCTGCTCACCCCGGAGAACAGCCCGGCAGCCAACTACGCATTCGATGTGACGCCGGCCCGGCTGGTCACCGGCCTGATCACTGAGCGTGGCATTTGTGATGCCTCCGAAGAAGGCATCCTCAACCTCTATCCTGAAAAGCGGCGCCAGTAAGTGTGTTTGTGTGCACCTGTAAGGAGAAAATCGTGACCTACCACGCCCTGGACAAAACAACCCTTGTAGACTATCTCAAGAGCCGTCCAGCACTAGAAGGTCGCCTGCCCTGGGATCGCCCGATCGTCGTGAAAGAGGTGGGTGACGGTAACCTCAACCTTGTCTTCTTTGTCGAGCTTGAGGATGATCCAACGCAGTCTGTGGTCGTCAAGCAGGCATTGCCGTACCTGCGGGTGGCTGGCGACTCATGGCCACTGACGCGTGAGCGGATGCGTTTTGAGAGCCAGGCGCTGATCAAACACAACGAACTGGCGCCCGGGCTGGCCCCCGAAGTGTATGACTACGATGACGAGATGTCGCTGGTTGTCATGGAGCACCTGCGTGAACATGAGGTGATGCGTAAGCCGCTGGTGGCACGAAAGCGTTTCCCGCTTTTTGTCGACCACATCTCGACCTTTATGGCGAATACGCTGTTCTTCACCTCCGACCTGTACCTGACCGGTGTGGAGAAGAAGGAACTGCAAAAACAGTTCATCAACCCGCACCTGTGCAAGATTCAGGAGGATTTTGTTTTCACGAATCCCTACATGGAATCACCGGAAAACAAATGGAATCCGGAAATTGATGCTGAAGTGCAGGCCGTCCGCCGCGACAGCGAACTCAAGCTGGCGCTTGCCGAGATGAAAGCCAGCTACATGACTCATGCCCAGGCACTGATTCACAGCGATCTGCACACCGGCTCAATCATGCTCAACGAGCGCGATACCCGCGTCATTGACCCCGAATTCGCCTTTTACGGACCGATAGGCTTTGACGTTGGCGCGCTTCTGGAGAACTTGGTGCTCAATTACGCTGCGCACTATGCCCACACTCCTGACGAGGCCGAACGCGCCGACTACCAGGCGTATCTGCTCGATACGGTGCGCGATACCTGGAATGCCTTTGCTGCCAAGTTCGAAGCAGCATGGAAGGCCAACAACAGGGGCGAATTGATGCCGGCCAGATACTGGGACTATCCCGGTGGTGAAGCAGCGTTCACTGAGTTCCGGCGGCGGTACCTGCACAATGTGCTGGTTGACGTTGCCGGGCACGGCGGCTCAAAGATGCTGCGCCGCATGATGGGTATTGTCAGTGTGTGGGACATCACCAGCATCGAGGATCTGAAGAAGCGGGCTGTCGCTGAGCGCCTGAGCATCCGCATCGGCAGGCGCTGGCTGTTGGAACGGCACAGTGTAGCCAGTATCGATGATCTGATTGGCATTGTGCGCGAGGAATCACGTAGCGTAAAACCGATTTGAAGGTGGTAAATCGGGCCAGAGTCTGCACTCGCGGTCTCCGGGCCAGACACCTCTAAGCGCACGAAGCGCGGTGCTGGAGTGCCCTCCTTCAGCAGGGATGATGAAGTCTTAACCCCACGTCTCAATCAAGCAGACCTGCCGGCGACCTCTTGAACCGAGCCAATCGCCGACAGGTCTGTAGTATGCTACGGGCTTGCTGCCGGAGTGTAGCACGAGCTGGCAGGATCTGCCTTTAAGTGCGGTCGCGCACCGAGCGGCCCGAGAACAGCAGGTTAACCACCAGCGCGCCCATCAGCACAACACCCGTGATGAATTCCTTCATAAACGGGTCAAGTTGCTGGATGTTGTCCAGCCCGTTACGCAGCGTGCCATAGATCAGCAGCCCGATGACGGTCTGAATGATGCCACCGCGACCACCGTTAAGTGACGTGCCACCGAGCACCACAGCGCCGATGGTGTCAATCATGAAGCTGTCGATGACCTGCGGCTGCGCGCTCCCCAGGCGTCCCATGTTGACCAGACCCGCCAGCCCCGCGCAGAAGCCGCAGATCGCCAGCGCGGCGGTGAAGATCATATTGGTATTGACACCGGCTAACCGCGCCCCGGATGGATTGGCCCCGGTCATATAGATGTAGCGGCCGAAGCGGGTATAACGCAGCACGAGGAAGCCGACCAACAGGCACAGGGCTGCAACAATCGTGAGCACGCGGATGCCACCTTGCCCGCCAATGCGCCCGCTGCCCAGGAACCTCGCGACTTCGGAAATCTCGAAGAAGGTGCGGCCCTGGCTGATCCAGGTGGCCAGACCGGACGCAATCAGCGACATTGCCAGCGTAGACATGAAGGAGGGGATGCGGAACCGGGTGGTAGCCAGCCCGCTGAGCAGCCCGAGCAGGGTAGCCACACCAACCGCCGCCAGTGAAGGCCACGGCTCAGGGATACCCATGTTCACAAACATGTGAGCGCTGATAATGCCGACCAGGGTGACCATGGCCGCAATACTCAGGTCGATCTGGCCCGTCAGAAGCACAAAGGTCATCCCGGTCCCCAGGATGGCCAGCGTTGAAATCTGAACCAGGATGTTATTGAGGTTGATCGGCCGCAGGAAGCTTTCTGACGCCACACTGAAGAAAAGCATCAGGGCCAGCAGCGTCCACAGAGGCGCAAGCGTTCGAAGGCTGCGCTTCAAAACCGTGGACCGCTTTTCTTCTTCATGCGGGTGGCTTGAAACTGCATCGGTCTGTGTGGTCATATTAGCCTCATGAGTGCTTCTTTTTGCAGATCGCCGGTGTTTTCAAGTTCTGAGACGATCTTCCCGCGAGACATGACAACGATCCGATCTGACACCGCCAGGACCGTCTCTGGCTCAGAAGAAACCACAAGCACCCCAAATCCCTGGTTACGGAAGTTAACCAGGATGCTGAGTACCTCGTTCTTGGCTCCCACATCCATACCGCGGGTCGGCTCGCTGACCACAAACACCTTCGGTGGGTAGGTGACCCACCGCGCGATGGCCACCTTCTGCTGGTTGCCACCGCTCAGGGTGCCCACGGGATTATCCGGTTTGCAGGGCTGGACGTTCACCATTTCCATCGCGGGGCGAGCTGCAGCAACCTCTTTGGCGTAAGTGGGCCGGAGTCCGCCAATCCGATCGAGATGTGGCAGCGTGATGTTGCGGTAGTTCGCTTCATCCATAAACAGGCTTCGGCGGCGCGATTCACTCACATACGCAAGGCCCTTCTGGATGGCGTAGCGCGCTGTGAAGTTGGTGGGGAAAG
>CAZGYW010000323.1:0-4094 GCA_964530495.1 uncultured Anaerolineae bacterium | reverse complement strand
GGTTTATCGACTGCAAGCCCGGTTAGCAGCGGATTGTTTTCGTGGCTGATCTGGCGCGCGAATGAGGCATAGAGCGCTTCATCAACTTCCAGCGGGGTTGGCGCCCAGATCGCGGGGGCGCGCAGCCAGACGCCAACGAGCACGATCAGGACGGGTAGCACGGTCCGGGGCCAGCGGGACCGGCCAGACCGCGACGCCAGCCCGGTCATCAGTCGGTGAAGCGATAGCGCAGCAGGGTCCACGCGGCCTTGGGCGCGTCATACCACTTGATCTTCTTGCCCTCTTCCCATTCGCGCCCATTGTAACTGATGGGCACTTCATAAATGCGGTGGCCGCGCTTGAGGACTTTCGCCGTGATCTCCGGTTCCAGCTCAAAGCCGCGCGCTCGCAGGGGGAGCTGCTGGGCAACTTCGCGGCGGAAGACCTTGTAACAGGTCTCCATGTCGGTCAGGATGGTGTTGTAGAGGATGTTGGTCATCAGCGTAAGGCTGCGGTTGGCGACCATGTTCCAGAAGAACATCGTCTTGGTCGGGCCGCCCCGGAAGCGCGAACCATACACCACGCTGGCGATGCCTTCCTGAATGGGGCGCAGCAGCGCCGGGTAGTCGCGCGGGTCATACTCCAGGTCCGCATCCTGAATGAGCACAATGTCGCTGGCGGCTGCCGCAAAGCCGGTACGCACTGCCGCGCCTTTGCCCTGATTGCGTGCGTGGTAGATCACCCTGACCAGCGGGTCACCTTCCAGGGTCTTGAGAAGCTCGCGGGTGCCATCCCGGGAGCCGTCATCCACGATGATGATCTCCGCTGCCAGATTGACCGCCTTGACACGCTTGACGATTTCCAGAATTGTCTGCTGCTCGTTATAGCAGGGGATGATCACCGACAGGGTTAACGCTTGTGCTTCCACCGCAAGTTCCTTTGACCGTATGCCCCGCCGATCTGAACAACGTCTGCCACGGGGATCGCGCGGATTATAACGGAGGGCGGACGGGGTGTCCAGCACGCGCTGGCGCGCCTGGAAACGCGGCCCTCTGCCAGGGGATATCGTAATGTTTCTGGTCTGGCCGGGGCGGATGTGGTATCGTTAGCGCCATATTGACCGGCCTGACGCCGGTCAGCGCTGGCGAATCGAGGGGTTACATGACCAGCCTGAACAGCCATGAGATCAAACTCACGGCGCTGGCCTCCTGCGCGGGCTGAGCGTCCAAGCTCGGGCCTGACGAGCTGGCGCACGTGCTGCGCCCACTGCAAGACCTGTTTTCTCCGGAGGACTATCCTGACCTGCTCATCGGGTTGGCCGCGCCGGATGACGCCGCTGTGTACCGCCTGAATGATGAACAGGCGCTGGTTGTGACCACCGATTTCTTCCCGCCCGTGGTGGACGATGCCTATGATTACGGGGCGATTGCCGCCGCGAATGCCATGAGCGATGTGTTCGCCATGGGGGCGCGGGTGTTGTTCGCGCTCAACGTGGCGGCCTTCCCGGCAGGGCTGCCGGCTGCCTTACTGAGCGAGATTCTGCGCGGTGGCGCGGAGAAAGTGCGGGAGGCTGGCGCAGCGATTGCCGGCGGGCATACTATCAAGGATGACGAGCCGAAATACGGGCTGGTCGTAATTGGTCTGGTCCATCCGGACCGCGTGCGGGGTAAGGGTGGGGCGCGCGCCGGCGACGTGCTGGTGCTCAGTAAGGCCCTGGGTACGGGGGTAATCACGACAGCGCTCAAGCAGGGGCGAGCCGATCCGGCGCATGTCGCGGCGGCAGTAGCGAGCATGAGCCGCCTGAACCGGTCAGCAGCAGAGGCTGCCAACCGGGCGGACGTGCGCGCTATGACCGACATCACGGGCTACAGCCTGCTCGGTCACGGGTGTGAGATGGCTGCCCTGAGCGGCGTTGATTTCGAGATTTCGCTCGGTGGCATTGCCATGCTTCCCGGTGCTGAAGGATATGCTGCCGAGTGGGTGTTCCCCGGCGGCATGGCCGACAACCGGATGTATTACAGCGGCCGGGTAACCTTTGCGCACGGGATTCTGGAGCACCGGCAGGCCCTGCTATTCAACCCGGAAACTTCTGGCGGGCTGCTCATGGCGGTTGCTGAGGAACGGGCAGATGCGCTGCTGGCCGATCTCGCCGCGGCTGGAGACGTGCCGCAGCGTATCGGGCGGGCGCTGCCCGGCGCGGGACGCATCCACGTTATCCCCTGAAGCGCGAGGTGCCCCGGCGCATTCCGGCAAGACCACTGGTTGCGCTCACCCGGTTCTCTCGTACAATGGCAGGTAGAGGCCCGGCGGCACTTCCTGCCGGGTTGCCAGCCGGAGGAGACAGGCGTGCTCAAAGGCAAAGGGGTCTTCATCTGGGAAATCCAGCACTGTGATGGTGGGGATGCGGCGCGCCTGGCTGCGTTGGCCCGCGCGGCCCAGATCAGCCACGTGATCCTGAAGCTGTCCGATGGCCTGTATGATTTCCCCATTCCGGCTCGTGATCCCGGCGGTCAGTATGAATTGATGACGGACGCCGCCATTCGCGCGTTCCGCGCCGCCGGTATTGGCGTGTGGTCGCTGGCCCATGTTTACGGCGCCGATCCCGTGATGGAAGCGCATCGGGCCGCAAGCCGTGTGCTGCGCTGGCGCCTGGATGGGCTGGTGATCAACCCACAGACCGGGTATACAGGCCAGCCGGAGCGCGCCCGCCAGTTGATGACGACGCTGCGCAGTGACCTCGGCGCATCAAAGCCAATTGCCTTCAGCGTGTTTCGCGACCCGGACTCGCTGGATGCAGCTTCACTACCGGAGGCAAATCGATTCCCGGTTGACGAGTTTGCCAGTCAGTGTGATCTGCTCATGCCGCAGGTTTTCTGGATCGCGCGCGATGGCGGCGATCCGGCGGCGGTGTTGCGCAGCAACCACAGCCAGTATACGCGCCGCTACCCGAACCTGCCGTATGTGCCCACGGGTTCGGCTTTTGGTGAACGCTATGGCACGTTAGCCTGGTCAGCGACGCCAACGCAAATCGCGTTATTCATCAGCCAGGCGCGATCGCTGGGGTTGGAGGCGGTCAACTTCTGGAGCTGGCAGCACGCCCGCAAAGATGTTAACAGCCCGGTGTATACCGGCACCCAACTCTGGGATGCGGTCGCCAGCTATCCCTGGCCGCTTGGCGGGAACACGCCTGGCCCTGACCCGGAGCCACCCGCAGAAGCACCAGACGATGACCAGGGAGACGCTGGCGTGGCGATTGTGCCGCCCGGTGACAGGCGGTATATGGACGGCGTTTACGGGCAGACGCCGACCATCCAGTTCAGTGCGATGACGAGCATCCATGGCCCGGTGAAATATGCAGCGACGCATGCCACGCGCAGCACGCTGTGGGGGCAGTGGGTGCCCGGCCTTACCAGGAGCGGACGCTACGAGATTGCAGCCTGGGTGCCGGGAACACACGCCACTACCCGCAGGGCACGCTACCACATCCGGGGTGTGGCTGGCCAGGCCAGCACCGTGGTGGCAGAGCTGGACCAGAATCGCTACTATGACCGCTTTGTGCCCCTGGGTGTTTTTGAACTGGATGGCAGCCGGCCGGATGCAGGCGCTGTGAACCTGACCAACCTCACCGGTGAAACGGGGCGTGAAGTCGCCTTCTCTCCGATCCGGTGGAGGCTGCTGGATACGGGTGGAGAGGTCGCGCTGGCGGATGGGTACGACGCTCCGGTGGGGGCAGCGGAAGAGCGGCGGGCCAGCCGCGTGTGGCCGGGAGGGTGGATTGACGCCGTGGGCTTTGGGACGCGCTACCGCGATAGCAGTACGACCACAGCCTACCACACCGGGGCCGACCTCAACCTGAACGTGCCGGTTTGGGATGCGGACCGGGGAACCGGCGTATACGCGATTGCCAGTGGCACGGTAACGTTCGCCGGTCGGCTGGCAACCTGGGGACAGGTCATTATCATCCGGCATGATCCGTTGGAGCCGGATGGCGGCCCGGTGTGGGCGCGTTACGCTCACGTGGCGAACGGGCGGGTGCAGGTTGGGGAACGGGTTGAACGGGGCCAGCAGATCGCGGTGATTGGCAAGCCGGAGCCATCCTCAGCGCCGTACCACCT
>CAZGYW010000322.1:0-4107 GCA_964530495.1 uncultured Anaerolineae bacterium | reverse complement strand
CCGCCATGCTGCGCGACCAGGTGATCGAGCTGAAGGGGCTGGTGGCCCTCCGCCGCACGGAAGGGGCCGAGCTGCCGCTGATCGACCTCAACTAGCACCGGGCCGCTGTGCGAGAATCGCGCCGGGAGGGGGTACGCGCCCCCTCCCGGTTCTGGTTGTCTATACCCCCTGCGGCTGCGCCGCCACGGCGATCAACTCCGCGCGGTGGCGGCGGTAGCTGATGATCGGCGCGTCGCCGGGGATCAGCTTCTCGCCGATCTTCAGGTCGCTGCGGTACGGGCGCTGGGTCTCCACGATGGGGCGATCCTCGCGGGCGACGAGGTTGTTGCTCTGCGCGCCCAGCCAGTTCACCACCTGGCGCAGGCCGGGCGTTTTGAGGAAGCGCTGGTAGAAACGCAGGTACATCAGCGTATTCTCGTCGTCGATGGGCGCGAAAGCAGCCGTGACCCGCAGGTCATCGGAGATGCGGTTTTCCCACACGTTGGGAAAAACAAAGCACAACTGGTAGGGGTGCTCCGGCGGCGCGGCGTAGTCGGCCGGCTTGCGCGGGGTTTGCCCTTCGTCCACCGCGTTCTCCACCCACACGCGCAGCACCCCGTCCTCGCAGCGGCAGGTTGTGTACGGGCCGTTGACCAGCGTCTTGCCGCTGCGCCCGATCGTCTTGCGGTGGATGAACGGCAGGTGCACCACGTCCAGCTGGTTTTCGATGGCGCGGCTGTAGTGCGTATGCCAGTGGGCGCGAAAGGTGTCATAGGTGAAGCTGGTGTCGATGTCGTCAAAGTACCGGATCGGGGGGTAGGCGTCCTCCGCGCGCGGCGCGCCGTTCCACACCCAGATGAAGCCGTGCGCCTCCCGGGTGGGGAAGGCGCGGGCGGCCATGGCGCGTGGGACATCCACGTTCCGCCCGTTGGCCGGGATCAGGACGCACTGCCCGCTCCGGTCGAACTGGAAGCCGTGAAACGCGCAGCGCACATGGCCGTTCACCACCTCGCCGGGGCTGAGCGCCGCCCCGCGGTGCGGGCAGCGGTCAACCATGCAGGCGGGGCGCCCGTCCCCATCCCGCCAGAAGACCATCTTCTCGCCCAGCCGGGTCACGCCGACCGGCTTGCCGGGCTTCACTTCCCGCGACTCAAGAACCGCATACCACTGATCGGGAATCACACCATGCTCCTTGACGGGCGCCGCCCGCCCACGCCTCACCCCGCGCGGGATGAGCGCCACTCACAGGTCGCTAACTGCCACCGCGCATCCGCTTGCGCTCGGCAATGATCGCCTGATAAAAGGTCAGCAGGTCCTGATCCTGGGCCGTGCCCCACGGCATCACCGCCCGGCTGGCTTCCAGCCCCAGCCCGTGTTTGCTGTGCGTCTGGCTCAGCCCGACCTCCGTGCCATAGTAGATGATCGGCGGGCCGGGCAGGCGCATCTGGGTGGCGGCGGCGCGCCTGAGCGCGTCCTTGTCGCCCCCGGCCACGAACAGGAAGCGGTCGGTGTCGTGGTTGTCCAGGAAAGTCGGCATCACGAACGAGTCCGGAAAGAAGGCCAGGTGCTGCTGCACGAAGCGCTGGAAGCGGGCCTCGCTCCACGCGCCGTAAGCGTAGGTGCGGCGCAGCGCGGTTTCGATGTGAAAGTCCAGGTTGCCGTCCAGCCGCCCCACATAGCTCTGGATCGCCGTCGGGCTGTCCACCACCTCGCCAAAGAGGAAGCAGTCCGGCCTGATCGTCTTGCACGCCTGCCGGAACTGCGCCCAGAAGTCCGGCCCCGGCCCCAGCGCGTAATCCAGCCGGTAACCGTCCACGTCGAATTCTTCCAGCCAGAAGCGGGCATTGTCGATCATCCACGCGGCGGCGTCCGGGTGCTGCATGTTGAGCTGCGGCATCTGCGGCACGCCGAAGAACGACCGGTAGCCAACCGCCGAATCGTTGAATGTGAACCAGGCACGGTACGGGCTGGCCGGGTCGGCCAGCGCCCTGGCGAAAATCGGGTGCTCGTGCGAGATATGGTTACACACCAGGTCCAGGATGATCCGGATACCGCGCGCGTGCGCTTCTTTCACCAGGCGGCGCAGGGCGGCGTCACCGCCCAGGCGCGGCTCCACGCGCCGGAAGTCGGTCGCGTCGTAGCCGTGATGGGTCGGGCTGGGGAAGATCGGCGTCAGCCAGATCGCGTCCGCGCCGAGGGCCTGCACATAGTCCAGCTTATCCGCCACGCCGTCCAGCGTCCCGCCGCAGAACCCGCTGACGTCCTCCGTCTGCAGCCAATCGCGGCCCTGCCCGGGGTGGAAGCGATCCGGGAAGATCTCGTAGATCACGGCGTCGTAGGCCCACTGCGGCGGCCGGAAGCGATCTACGGTGTAGGTGAAGGTCGTGCCGGTGGACGGGTTGCCGGAGGCCACGTCCGGCAGCGGCTCGTCGTGGAAGAACGCCGCGGCGGCCTGCTCCACCAGCAGCCCGGCGTCCGGCCAGTCGGCGCAGACCTCCGGCCCGTCCTCCGCCCAGGCGGAGATGCGATAGCGGACGGTGGTGCCGTCCGGCTGGGCGGGCAGCACGGCCTGCCAGACCTGGAGGTAATCCCACACCAGCGTGTCCCAGGCGACTTCGACCGGGGCGAAACGGACCACATGGGCGTTTGCCGACTCCCCGCGCGATCCAGCGGGCAGGCTGCCGTTCGTGGTGAAGTAGGCCGCCATCCCGTCCGCCGCGACCTCCGGGCCGGTGCGGACGGTCAGCGTGACCGGCTCGCCGGGGGCGGGGTCGCGCGGGGTCAGGGCGTGCCAGTGCTGGATGCCGCGCCGCACCGCCCGGTGGTGGACGAGCTTCAGCTCGTCCGTCGCGTATGTGCCAAAGATGTGTTCTTCCATGCTCCCCTCGCTTGCACAAGACAACAAACGGCCCGCCATACCCGCCCGCCGGGGTTGGCGGACGAGGACGCGGGCCGCCCCGCCGCCTGCCGGCAGATCGCACCGGCAGGCAGCCAGAGAGACGCTAGCCCTTCACCGCGCCGGAAGTCAGACCGCCCACGATCTGATCCTGCAGCGCGATGTACAGGATGACGATCGGCGTGGCGCTGATCAGCGCGCCCGCCGCGAACTTGCCCCAGTCCCGCGCGAAGTTGTCGCTGACGTAGTTGTAGAGGCCCACCATCAGCGTCCAGTTTTCCTTGCTGCGCAGCATGACCCGCGCCAGCACAAACTCGTTGACAGTGCCGACGAACGACAGGATCGCCACCACCGCCAGCACCGGCCGCACCAGCGGGAAGATGAGCTGCCAGAACGTCTGCCAGTGGGTCGCCCCGTCCACCTGCGCGGATTCGTCAATCTCCCGCGGCACGGTATCGAAGAAGCCCTTCATCAGCCAGACGTTGATGCCCATCGCCCCGCCCAGGTAGATCAGGATCAGGCCGCCCACGCTGTCCAGCCCGAACCACTGCAGGAAGCCGAAGTTGATCCCCGCCAGGAAGGGCAGCGCCTGCGGGATGTATTCCGCCAGCTTGCCGACCTGCTGCAGGATCAGGAACAGGGCGACCATGGCCAGCATGTTCGGGAAGGCCTGGATCAGCAGCACGAGCATCAGCAGGTTCTTGCGCCCGTTGAAGCGGAAGCGGGAGAAGGCATAGGCGCTCAGCGCCCCGATCATCACCGTCAGAATCGCGGTGACGGAGGCCACCAGCAGCGAATTGCCCAGCCAGTTCCAGAACGGGTGGATGTCCACGTCCTCAATCAGCAGGCCGCGGAAGTTGGTCAGCAGCTCGTCCAGGGAGTCGACACCCTGCGGGATGAGGGTCTGGTTGGCCATGTTGCCGGTGGGGTTGAAGGCCGCCGAGAACACCCAGACGACCGGGAAGAGCGCGAAGGCGACGGCGAGAATGATCACGGCCCAGCGCCACGTCAGATTGATCATCCGCGCGCGCTTGCTCATGACTTCACGGCTTTCGACGTGGCTAGACATTCTCCCCTACCTCCTCCCACTGCCCGGTGACGCGGAACTGGAGCAGGGTCACCACGGCCACGATCGAGAAGATGATGATCGTGATCGCGGAGGCCAGCCCGTAATCCGCGCCGCGCCCGCTGCCAAAGGCCAGCCGGTAGGTATAGCTGATCAGGATGTCGGT
>CAZGYW010000321.1:1356-4109 GCA_964530495.1 uncultured Anaerolineae bacterium | reverse complement strand
TTACACCCTACAACGGCAATCTATGGCTTCTACACCTTGACTTCCAACACCATATCTTTGCGGTGAGAGACCGGGCGCTTATGTGTCGTCGTCGGCGGGCGCGCGTGGGACGTCGTCCCGCACCAGGGCCGCTTTCGCGGTAGCGGAGCCTTCCGCCAGGGTCATGGCGTGCAGCAGCTCGGCGCGCTCGGCGGCGGCGCTCAGGTCACGGGCGCGCGTGGCCCTGCGCAGCTCCTGCTGGCGTTCCTGCGGCGTGTAAGCGCGTTCCAGCTCAGACAGCCGTTCGCTCAGGTGGCACAGGTACTGCATCTGGCCCAGCGAGTCCCACCAGTCGTCGCTCGATGCGGCGTTGTACGCTCCCGACTGCTGGCGGCAGGCGCGCTCGTGGGCGCGCTTGATGACACCGTACCTGATCCGCAGCGCCATCTGCAGTGCTGGCAGGTCACTGGCCTCCGCAGCCAGGTCGAGCAGCAGCTCGCGGCACTTCATCTCGTTGTCGATCATGGCACGCTGTCCGGCGGAGCGGGGATCATTGGGGGTGCGGCCGTTCAGGCCGCGTTCGAGGTCCGCAATGTTACGGCGCAGCCGGACAATTTCGCGCACGAAGAACGTCTTCGCGATGCTCATGTCCAACTACTCTTCTGCCACCGGGCGGCACGCGGGGCGCTGTCAGTGGCGATACTCATGGCCTCCCTGCACCCTGGCACCGGAGGCAAGCAACAAGCCCCTGTCTGTGGGGCTTGTCCGGGACGAGGATCGTCTCCTGAGCAGGATTATACTGCGGTTCAGCGCAGGTGGGGTATGCCGTGCCCGTCAGGGTAGCAGGTAGGGAATGTCTTCTGCCGCCGGGACGGGAGTCAGCAGGTAGACGTCGGTCCAGCTGTACCACAGCACCAGGTCGTTATCGCTGTAGCCCAGGTCGATGCGCCGCCCGTTGACCGCGCCGCCGGTATCCGCCGCCAGCCCGACCCCGTAACCGGGCACATACACCCGCGTGAAGTACGGGATCACCGCCGGATCCACGGCTACGATTCCCTTTTCTACCGGGACACCGGTGGCCGCCAGCCCGTAGCTGGGCGCGTCCGGCGGCTTGCTGGACGTGGCCGGGGTGTAGCTGGTGGCCAGCATGCGGATCACGCGCCAGTAGTCCAGCGGGCCATCAGGCGTGTCCAGCGTCCGCACCACGACCTTTGTGCCGTAGGCGATGATCTCGTCCGTCGGCGGCTGGACAACCCGCGGCGTCTCCTCCACCCGGCTGACGGCAACCCCGTCTTCCAGGCGGGTACGCGTCCGGCGCTCTTCCACGCCGGGGACGCCGGGCTGCAGCAGGCGGCGCTCGTCCAGTTCCAGGGTGGGGTCAGGCCGGTACACCGTCGCATACGGGATTTCGACACGCTCAACCGTCATGTCATCTGTTACGCGCACGATGCGAATGCGGCCGTCAGCGGGCAGCGGGGCGTCCAGCGCGGGCAGGCTGTAGTCCTCCCCCACCAGCGCGAAGCCCGCTTCCGCCAGCGCCTCGCCCACGGTCGCCGCGCGCGTCCGGGCCGCCACTTCCACGCCATCGACCTCCACCACAAACGGGACCGCCCGCTCTACAGTGACCAGCATCCCTTCCGCCGGCACCGTCTCCAGCGGCGGCGTGATCGCGTCGGCGACGTACAGGGCGATGCCCATCTCGTCCAGGGTCTGGCCCACGGTCGCGGCGGTGGTGAACAGCGTGTAGGTCTCACCGTCGACCTCAACGGTCATCGCCACGGCGCGGATCACCTCCACCACGCCGGGCAGCATATCCGTCAGCGGCCGGGCGGGATCGGAGGGCTGGCCGTCCAGCAGAACACGGTCATAGCGCCCCAGCGAGATCCCGGCCTCGATCAGGATGTCCAGCGGGACGCGCTGAGTGGTGAGCACCTGGCGCGTGCGCCCATCCGCCACAACGAGCACCGGTTCCGCGCGGTGAATGCGGACGGTCATGTGGTTGGCCAGGTGCGCTTCGCGGGCCGGCGTGATCGCATCCTGGGGCACGAGCTGCACGCCGATCTCGGCCAGCAGGCCCTCGACCGTACGCTGGTGGGTATACAGGATCGTCTGCTGGCCGTCTACGCTGAGCATGATGGTCTTCTGGGTGAGCAGGGTGATGCCGCCCACCAGGATCGCCACAGCCAGCACTGCTGCCAGGATGACCAGCCCGGCCAGCACGGGAGAGATTGCGCGTTTGCGACGGGGGGGATGGGGAAAATACCGATCTGTGGACAAGTCCGATGCCACAAAGCCACCTTTCGCGCTGGCTTGCGCTCGATCGGGCGCGGTCGCCGGGGGGCGATCGGGAGGGTGTTGTGTGCAAAAGGCTCAGGCCAGGCACCCCTGCGGCACCCAGGAGGTACTCCTTAGTGCTGCTACCTTCCGGTCCTGACACGGTTCGGAGGTCCTGCCGCGCAGGACCCAGCCCGAGCCTTTTACACACAACCACCGCGCTGCGCGGCATTTGGATCGTGGCTCAGGAGTCTACCGTTGCGACCGGGGAGTGTCAAGCGGCAATGCTGGGGCGGCTGGAGGGGACGGTTGCAGGCGTTCCCATCGTGCTGGCCCGGCCAGAACTGGCGCCTGGCCCGCCCCGCGCAGACCGGCATTCAGATGCGGGGCGCGCTGTGGTATAGTTGGGGCCTCTGCGCCGCCTTCTGGAAATTCTGGACAATGACCATCATCCATTTCGTCCGCCATGGCGAGGTGTACAACCCCGGCCACATCCTCTA
>CAZGYW010000321.1:0-1256 GCA_964530495.1 uncultured Anaerolineae bacterium | reverse complement strand
TGGCAGATTTATACCAACCTGCCGCCCGGCTGGGAAACCCCGCAGCAGGTCGTGGAGCGCGCCGTGCAGCAGATCGCGATCCTGCGCGAGCGCTTCCCGGAGGGGGAGGTGGCCGTAGTTTCCCACGGGGATGTCGTGCTGGCCACGCGCTTCTGGGTGGAGGGCATCCCGTTCTGCGATGACACCAAGAACCGTGTGCGGCTCTACCCGGCCACGGCGTCCGTGACCACCCTGCATTTTAACGGCAGCGCCGTCGCCCCGACGATGACCTACCACCGGCCGTACTGATCCGCGCCATCCAGGGCGGCCGCCAGCAGGTACAGCGCGCCGCCCAGCAGCAGCACCGCCGTAAACCCCCAGGAGAGCGCCGCAATCACGGCCAGCACCGCGCTGACCACGGACGTGCTGCCGTTGGCCGCCCACGCCCAAGGCACCAGGTCCGGCGTGCCCGCCAGAGCTGCGATTCCGCGAGCGAACGGAATGCCCATCAGCACCCCCGGCGGGGCGATCAACAGCGCGATGGCCGCGATCCGCGCCAGGAGGGGCAGAGCCAGCAGCGCCGGAGTCAGCCCGCGCACCAGGAGCGGGTAGAGCGCGATCACGACCGCCAGCGTCACGAACCAGCGCCGCCCGCGCAGGCGCGCACTCAGCGCGCTGCCCATCCCCGACCACAGCAGCAGCGCGCCGATCACGACCGCCACGGCCAGCGTCGGCTGGCCGAGCGCCAGCAGGTACGCCTGGATCAGCGCCATCTCCACAAACAGGTAGGCCAGCCCCAGCGCGGCGAAATAGCCCAGGACGCGCGCGCTGCGGCCCCGCCCGGCGCGGCCCAGCGCCGTCCGGAAGCCCCGCCGCAGGCCCACGGGCAGCAGCACCAGGATCGCGGCCGCCAATCCGGCGAAGATCAGCAGCGCCACCAGCACGAAGAACCCGCTCCCTCCGAACGGCTGCCAGCGCGTGCCCAGCGCGGCCAGGATCTCCGGCGTCTGCCGCCAGCGGAAGAAGTGAAAGAAGAATGGGTGGTCATCCGTGGGCGGGGCGATGTCATAGGCGTAGGCGGAATAGAACGCGGCCCGGTTGGGTGCCTCCGCCAGCGCCGTGAACGTCTCGTGGTAGACCTCACGCTCGAGGACGGCGTAACGGTTGACCATCCCGGCCATCCGCCCGGCCAGCGCCGGGAGCTCCGGGGCCAGCACCAGGTCGTAGCGCAGGCGCGCCACCCCGTCCAGCAGGGCCGCCACCTCCTCCGCCGTGAA
>CAZGYW010000320.1:0-4112 GCA_964530495.1 uncultured Anaerolineae bacterium | reverse complement strand
GGTGTTCGCAGACTATTTCACCCTGCCGGTGCGCAATCTGTATGTGGTGCCGGAGACTCTGACTGATCAGCAAGCAGTATTCACGGAGCCGCTGGCAGCCGCTTGCCAGGTGGTTGACCAGGTGCACGTGCATCCCACCGATCGGGTCATCCTGATTGGCGCCGGGAAGCTGGGGATGCTGACTGCACAGGTACTGCGGCTGACGGGTGCCGATGTGTGCGTTGTGATCCGTCATGACTACCAGGCGCAGTTACTCGCGGGTTGGGGCATTCCGTCCGCCCGGTACGAAGATCTGGCGCCCCGGCAGGCTGATGTCGTCGTGGACTGTACCGGGAACGAGTCGGGATTCGCCGCTGCGGTTTCCCTCCTCAAGCCGCGCGGCACGCTGGTGCTGAAGAGTACCTTTCATGGATTGCCAGAGGCTGATCTGTCAAGCCTGGTCGTACAGGAGATAACGGTGATTGGGAGCCGCTGCGGGCCGTTTGACGCCGCATTGCGACTGTTGAGCGCCGGCCTTGTGGACGTTGATTCGCTCGTTCAGGCGCGCTATCCGCTGGAACAGGGTGTGGCAGGTGTTGAGTACGCCGCGCGGTCAGGTATGTTGAAGGTTCTGCTGACGCTTGATGTTGTGTAGCGCCGGCTAGAGCGAAGGCGTCCGCGCTGTGCGAATTCTTTGACCGGTTCGCTCGGGAAGCGTGAAACTGAAGGCACTGCCCGTACCCAGTTCGCTCTCGACCCACATGTGCCCACCGTGGGCTTCAACGATGCGCCGGGCGATTGCCAGCCCCAGACCAGTACCCTGGGTGTACCCTTCTGCATCAGGCGCGCGATAGAAGCGCTCGAACATGCGCGCCAGATTCTCCGGTGCAATTCCTGCGCCTGTATCCCGGACGGTGAGTTGGAGACTGGTCTGGCCTGTCTCGGCGGTGGCCTGTTCGAGCGTGATGAGGATGCGGCCGGGGCTGCTGTTGTACTTCACGGCATTCGTCAGCAGGTTGAGCAGAACCTGCTTGATCTTGCCACGATCCGCTTCGGCTGTCACCGACGGGCATTCAGCGTGAATCTCGATCTCGCGCTCGCGCGCCTGCTGGGCGATGACGTCCACACACTCATGCACGAGGTCGCAAAGGTCAAATGGGACGATATCCAGCCGTGTCCTGCCCGACTCAAGGCGTGCCAGGTCCAGAAACTCAGTGGTCATCTTGCTGAGCCGGTCAGTCTCACGATCCATGACGAGCAGTAATTCGTTGCGCTTTGCCTCCGGCAGGGCAGGGCGCATCAGGAGTGCAGTGCTGGCCTTGAGCGCGGCGAGCGGAGTGCGAAGTTCGTGGACCAGCTCAGCGATGAAGTCGTTCTGCTGGAACAGACGCGCGTTCTCGATTGCCACCGCGGCCTGCGAGGCCAGGGTCATCAGTGTGGTGATGTCATCTTCTGTGAACGGAGCCTCCGGCGGCTTGTTGAGCGCCTCCAGCGCCCCAATGATGCGGGTGTGAGAGCGCATGGGCACCGCGAGCATATTCCGGGTCTTGGTCTTGACGTTCTTCTCTACGCCCTGGAACCAGCGAGGATCATTGGCAACGTCGGGCACCAGAACATATTCACCATGGCTCACAACCCAGCCCGCAAGGCTGCCCTCCATCGGGATCACCAGGGCATCCCGGGCGCCGGAACTGATATCAGTGGCAGCCTCAAAGCGCAACTCGTTGGTCTGAGGATCAACGAGGAGAATCGATGCCGCTTCGGTATCGGTCAGCTCAATGGCGGCAAGGATGATGCGTTCGAGGAGAGCATTGAGGTCCAGAGTGGAGGTAAGCTGGCGGCTGATTTCCATGAGGCGCTGGTGGCGCGCCATCAGCCGGGAGTAATCCAGAGATGTCCCCTCGCAATCGCTGCGCACTGGCACATCGGTTCCCATTGATCAATGCCTCCCAGAAGGTTGTATTATTCCGGCTCCGGAATGCCATGGCGCCGGGACTGGCGCCGGGAGAGGGCATGGTCAGGGGGAAACGAAAGCCAGTATGATCAACCCGGCCCGGCGGTTGTGGCCATTGCGCTGGCGACTTTCAGGCAGGCTTGACCTCTGCCGTGAGCTGGGCTGCGACCCTGTCAGCAAGCTTTTTGAACTGGGCAGCAACCACCGTCTCTGATTGGAGATCGATGATCGGCTCTCCCGCTTCGGTGGCCTGGAACGCCAACTCGGGAGCAGGGGGGATCATGCCCTGGATTTCCCGCTCGAGAATCTGTTCCGCCTCCTGCCATGATATCTGCAGGCTGGATTGCGTCCGGTTCACAATCACGGTGCTGATGCGCCCGAGGCCGATGCCCACTTCTGCCAGATCGTGAATCAGGGCGCGGGCCATTCCGAGGCCGGTGCGATACGGCTCAACGGTGATGACGACATGACTGGCATCACGCAGGATACGTTGATTGAGCGGTGTAAGGCCCACCCCGAGATCTACAACGACAAGTTTGGCCATGCCACGCAGGTGACGCAGGATCGCTGCCACAGTATCCGGCGCAGGATTGAGCTGGGCCTCGCGCGGGCGGGTTGAGGACAGCAGCAAGCGTAGCCCGGTTCGGTGACTAACAAGCTCACTGGAGACTGACTGGGCATTGATGTCGCCCGCCGGCCGGGTCAGGAGGCTGGCCAGTCCGCTGGCACGCTTGATGCCCAGCGCCAGGCCCAGGCTACCCTGGCCAGGGCGGATATCGGCGAGGATAGTCGGCTCTGTGCGCTGGAAGGCGGATGCGAGATTGGTGGCAACCGTCGTGGTGCCAACGCCGCCTTTGGCGCCAAGCACGACCACCATGCCACCAAGGTCGCTGCGTAGACCCTTTTTCGCCGCGCTGCGGGCCAGTACTGCCTTGACACGGGAGGCTAGTTCCGCCGGGTGAGTGGGCTTGGTCAGATAGTCATCTGCCCCGGCTTCAAAGCCGGCAACCTTGTCGTCCACCAGGGTTTTGGCGGTAAACATGATGATCGGAATGGGCTGCGTATTGGGGTTCAGGCGTAGTCGACGGCAGACCTCATAGCCGTCCATATCCGGCATCATCACATCCAGAATCACCAGGTCTGGCAGTTCGGCTGCCGCTTTGGTGATGGCCTGCGCGCCGGAACTCGCAGCTGAAATTGTGTAGCCCTGACGCTGCAGCATCAGGCCAATCAGCTTCAGGCTGTCAATGTCATCGTCTACTATCAGGATTTTTTCGGCCATGGTCTTGTTATGGGTATTATTACGGATCAGAAGTATCAGGATATGATGCACAGTCTAGCATGAAAGGAAATGCCCCGCAACAGCACTTTGGTAAGCCCCTAGCCGGTTGTGGAGAGAACGCGCGCGCCTTCGCGGCTGACGGTGCTGGCCTGGGCACTGGCTGAGAGGCCATGATCGCGATAAAGCTCCCTGACTGCGGTGCAGACGGATTCGGCGGCCGCCAGCGAATTGCAGAATGCGACGAGGGTGGGACCGGCACCGCTGATCACGAGCGCCAGGGCGCCGGCATCCAGCGCAGCCTCGCGCGCTTCCGCCAGGTGTGGCATCAGGTGGGCACGGGCCGGTTCCACGACGCGATCGCTGGCTGCAGCTTCACCCAGGAGGTGCAGATCACCGGTGTAAAGAGCATGGATCAGGCGGGCGACCTGGGCGGTCTGATGGACCATGGTGGCCAGCGGCACCGCCGGCGGAAGGACGGCACGCGCCTGTGCGGTTGGGACGGCGACTTCGGGTGTGATGACTGCCAGATAGAGGGTCGGCGGGACAGGTAGCGAATACAGCGAATCGGCTGTGATTCCGGTCACGAGGACGATGCCCCCCAGCAGAGCCGGGCCGACGTTATCCGCGTGGCGGCCGCTGACGGCGGCCTCCGCTTCGACACAGGCCGGAAGGAGTTCTGCTCTGCTCAGGGGCGAGCCGAAGACGGCGTTGGCGGCAACCGCACCGGCGGCGGCACTGGCCGAACTGCTGCCAAGGCCGCTGGCCAGCGGCAACCCTTTTTGCAGGCTGATGGCAAGTCCCCTGTCTGGCGCCAGCTGGTTCAGCACCGCCTGGGCCGCAATGCAGGCCGTGTTGCGAGCCGGATCGTGAGGCAGCAGACCGCCATCACCGCTGATC
>CAZGYW010000319.1:0-4142 GCA_964530495.1 uncultured Anaerolineae bacterium | reverse complement strand
ATCCGTGAAGATCCGTGAGCAATCCGCGTGAATCCGTGCCCTGTCATTAATCCCGCCCGACCGCCCCCCTACTCCGCGCCGGGTTCGGGCGTGGGGGTGAAGAGGCTTTCCCCGCCACCAAAGCCTTCCGGCGTCGGCGTGGGCACCAGGGTGATGATCACCTGGCACTGGGCCAGCGCGTCGCGGATGTCCATCTGGGTCTCCAGCGTCTGGGCCAATTCCAGCCCGGCCAGCAGGATTTCGCGGGCGCGGGCGCAGTCGTCAATCACGATGTGGCACTGCCCGGCATAGTAGTAGTGCAGGGCGTTGGTGCTGCCGGCCTCGATCGCCCGGTCCAGGCTGCGCGCGCACAGGTTGTACTCCCCATCTGTCAGTTGCAGCGTCCCCAGGAAGGCCAGGCAGGTCACGTTGTCCGGGTCGATGGCGGTGCAGCGCTCCGCCGCATCGCGGGCCTGGTCGCGCTCGCCCAGGTCGGAGAGCAGGACGTTCGCCAGCCGGGCGTAAGCCTGCGCGCTCTCAGGGTTGCGGTCGATCACGCTGCGCAGGAGGTTCACCGCCCGGTCGTACTGCTCTTCGCGCCGGTAGAGGTCCACCAGGTTGAAGGCGATGTAGGCGCGGGTCGGCTCCAGTTGCAGGGCGCGCTCATAGCTTTCCATGGCCAGGTCGTATTCGCCGCTGTACTGGGCCACATAGCCATAGTTGCGCTGGACGTTGAAGTTGGCGGGGTCCAGCGCCAGCGCCTTCTCCGCCGCCTCCCAGGCCGCCTCATACTCCCCCGAGTCGATATAGGTTTCCGCCAGGTAGGAATAGGCAACAGCATTGTTGGGGTCCAGCTCCACGGCACGGAACAGGCTGGGCAGCGCTTCCTCGTAATTGCCCAGCCATTCGTGAGCCATGCCGTAGATCGCCCAGGCGTCGGCGCTGTACGGGTCGGCATTGATGGCCTGCTCGGCCACCGCCAGGCCGCGCTCCAGTTCGCCGCTGGTGATCAACAGGTGGGCCAGCTGGACGTGCAGCGCGGCGTCATTGGGCAGCCCGCCGATCGCCAGCGTGTAGTTGTCGATGGCTTCGGCTAATGCCCCGCGCTGGTACGCCGCCACCCCGACATTGAGGTAGTTAAAGGGCGAATCGGTGGGGGTAGGGCTGGGCGCCTGGGCCGTGGCGATGCGATCCTGCGCCGCCTGGATCTGAGCCTCGATACCCTGAATCACCGGCTCGCGCAGCATCTCCCGGTTCTGCCAGATGCCCGCGCCGACGAACGCCACGACAGCCGTCAGCAGATACAGCCACCACCAGCGGAGGCTGATCAGGCGCCGTTTGCGGCCTTTGGCGGAATAGCGTTTGGGTGTTCGGAGGTTCATACCACGTAGACCTCTGGCGGGATGCGCACCGATTGTAACAACCGGTGGCCTATCCGGCACCGGCCGATTCTTCCCCTTCCGGTGTGGCGGTGGGCAGCTCGTACAGGTTGGGGTCCTGATTGCACAGGCGCAGCCCTTCCCGGATGAAGCCCAGCACCCGGTCGGACTGGGTGCGGCTCAGCGCATCCACCCGGATGGGCACGGCCAGGTCGCAGCGCTCAAGGTAGTAGTACGCCAGGCCGCGCACATACCGGCAGTAGATGCTGTCCGAGCCGAACTCCACGCAGCTTTCAAAAGCGTCTACCGCTTTCTGGTACATGCCCTGCTGGTAGTAAACCAGCCCGACCTGCCGCCAGGCATCGGCGTACTCCGGGTTGACGGCCAGTGCCTGCTCGCAGTATTCCTGGGCGCGGGCGTCCTCCCGCAGGTTGAAGTAGGCTTCGCACAGGCGCAGCAGGGCGCGGCTGTTGGTCGGCTTGATGGCCAGCACCTGCTCGTAAGCGGCGATGGCCGCCGGCACGTTTTCCAGCGCCCGGTACTTCTCCGCCGCCTCAAAGTACAGGAAGTCCAGCGTGGGGTGCAGCTCGATGGCGCGCTCCAGGGCCTTGGCCGCCTCCTCACGCTCGCCGATCCAGGTCAGGGCGTAAGCGTAGGCCCGGTAGCTATCCACACTGTCCGGGTCCAGGGTGACGGCCCGCTCGCCCATCTCAACGGCCTGCATCCAGCGCCCGATGTCCGCGTAAGCCCAGGCCAGGTAGGCGTAGGTCTGGGCGTAGTCGGGATGGTCGTCCAGCACCCCCAGCCCGTAGGAGATGGCTTCGTCGATGCGCCCGGTCTGGTACAGGCCCAGCACGCGCAGCGCCTTGCCACGCGGGTCGCCGGGGGCCAGCTCCGCCAGGCGCTCGGCGGTGGCCAGCCCGGTCTCGCCCTCGTTGAGCAGCATCTGGATGTGCGCGTACTCGTACAGCAGGTCGGCGTTTTCCGGCTCCAGGCGGAGCGCGCTGGCGTACCCCCGCTCGGCCTGGGTCAGGTCGCCGTTGACGTAATTCATGAATGCCGTGCGGGCCAGCGTCCCCGCCGTGAGCGTGGGCGTCACCGTCGCGCCCAGCAGATTCTGCACTTCGCCCATGATCCGGTCGGACTGCCACAGGGCCAGCCCACCCAGCGCCATGACGGCCGCCAGCAGCACGATCAGGCCGGAGGACGGCCCGCGCCGCTGCTTGCCGAAGTGCAGACTTGATTTGTCGCGGTGGATGTACATCGGCTAGAAAATCCCGATCGGGGTGGGAATCGGCGTCGGTGTCGGCTCGGCAGTGGGGACGATCGAGAAGTCGTAGCGCTCGTCGGCCTCGGCGCACATGTACAGCCCCTGCAGGATGTTGCGCTGAACATCCGCGTCGGTGGTGTAACTGAGGCCCTCCTGCAGGATGGGCACCGCCTGGTCACACTGATCCAGGCGGTAGTGGGCCAACCCGCGCAGGTACCAGCATTCAATGTAGGTCGATCCGGAGAGATCGACACAGGTGTTGAACGCGTCAATCGAGCTTTCGTAGTTGCGGCGGGTGTAGTAGATCATGCCCACCTGCTTCCAGGCGCGGGCGTCGTTCGGATCGCGTTCCAGCGCCTGCTCGCACCAGTACTGGGCCAGGTTGTCTATGCGCAGCCCGAAGTAGGTCTCGCACATACGAACCATGGCCTTGTTGTTCTCCGGGTTCATCTCCAGCACGTGCTCGTAGATGGCGATCTTGGCCGGTTCGTTCTTGAGGCCGGTATAGGCCCCCGCCAGCTCGAAGTACAGGAAGTCCAGGTTGGGGTGAACGGCAATCGCCTCCTCCAGTTGCTGGGCGGCGAGGTCATAGCGCCCGATCCAGTTCAGGCTGAAGGCGAAGGCGCGGCGTGCCTCGATGTTGTTGGGGTCAAGCTCTACCGCGCGGCCGCCCATCTCCTGCGCCTGGCGCCAGCGGCCCAGGGTATTGTACGCGCCGGAGAGAAAGGCGTAGGCCGGGGCAAAGGAGGGATCGAGGTCCAGCGCCATCAGGCCGACCGGGATCGCCTCCTCCGCCCGGCCCAGGAAGTCCAGCGCGTAGCACTTCAGCGCGTAGCCGCGCGGATCCTCCGGGTGACCGGCGATCGCCTGCTCGGCAGCCGCCAGCACCTGGTCGGGCTTGTTGTTGAGCATCAGTAAGCGCCCGTACTCATAGAGGTAGTCGATGTTGTCCGGCTGCATGCTGACCGCCTGCGCGAACAGGGTCTCAGCGGTCAGCAGGTCGCCGGCCAGGTAGGCATCATAGGCGCGGGTGGCCAGCGCCGGGGCGGTGACGGTGGGCGCGGCGGGCTGGAGAAGGCCCAGCACCTGCGGCTGGACGTCGTCAAAACGCCAGACGACCAGCCCGACCGCGACCATCGACAACAGCCACAGGCCGATCAGCAGGGGGTTCAGCCCCTGCCGCCGGCCGGAAAAAGAGAGATGGGTGTTGGCGCGGTTGATTCGAAGTCCGCGGGACATCGGTAATCACCAGTCACTGGTTAACAGCATCAGGCAGGGGACGGGCAGCGGCCCGCCACCAGCCTACCACGATCGTACCACACGATCCTTAGCCGCAAATGAAACCGGCGGGCGCGCAGGATCGATCCTGCGCCGGCCCCCCGGCGGCATGAGCAGTGTGGGATTGCGCCCGGAATGGTACCGCGTCCGGCCTTCCCCGGCAAGGGAACGGCGACGCTGTGCCAGGGCTGTTGCAAAGTCGTGAAAAAGGTCTTTCCAGGGTAAGTTGTTAAGCG
>CAZGYW010000318.1:0-4151 GCA_964530495.1 uncultured Anaerolineae bacterium | reverse complement strand
AAGCCTGTGCTATTTCTCTTCTTCGTATTCCCGATTCTCATCTACACAAACCTGCGGTTTGCGCCATTCACGCCGCACAGCCACCAACTGCCAACGCCACCGGCTGTCAATTGGATCCAGGCCAATGTCAGTCATGATCGGCTGATTATGGGGCAAAACCACTACTATCTATGGCTGTATGACTACCGTTATGGATCACCCTGGTTTATTGAATGGATGCCGCGCGCCCTGGCTGAAGCCTATTCTCAAGAGCCGGAGTCATTTTGGGATGACAAAGCCATCGACGTGTTTATCGCGGATAGCGCATTTGATCCGGTGTATGCCCTGCCAGATAGCTATCTGGCAGCACGAGGGTATTCACCGGCAGCGACATTTGAGGAAGGCGTTACCATCTACTGCCGACCAGCAGCTTGTGGAATTGACAGCCGGTAACGGGAGATAGGAGCACGCTAACGATGTACATCGCCTGCCCGAAGTGCGACTGGCACCCGCCGGTCAACGCGCGCTGGGCCTGCTCCTGCGGGCACCACTGGCACACCTTCGCCACGCATGGCGTCTGCCCGGCCTGCGGCCAGCTGTGGAAGCTGACCCAGTGTTTCGCCTGCCATGCCTGGTCTGACCACGAGGACTGGTATCACGACGATGACGGCGGGCTGACGGTAGAGGATTACATCCGCCAGTTCGAGCACGAACCGATCACGCCCGACCCCGCGTAGAACCTACACCAGCGCGGGGAGGCGCGGCGGCTGCAGCGGGGATGCGCCATCCAGCCAGGCATCGGCATCCATCCCGGTCAGCAGCTCGGCGCCTTCCTCCCAGCGGGCCTGGCGGGCTGCTTCTGACTCCGCCAGCGCGGCCAGGGAGAGCAGGCAGGCCGCCCGGTCGAAATCCCGGCCGGATTCCACCGCCATGGCCAGCGCCTGCTCCAGCCATTCACGCGCCGCAAGCGGATTGCGCGCCACTTCCGCCATCACCCGCAGAACAACGATATCCAGAGGCGCCGAATGCAGGTCGGCGGCACTGGCTTTAGCCTGGTTGATCTCCCGCCAGGCCAGCGTGTACTGACCGCGCAGCGCATAGGCGCGTCCCAGGTAAAGCTGGGTGCAAACCTGGTTGGCGTAGATGATGCCGGGCGTTGCCTTTTCCCGGCGCAGCGCCGAGATGGCTTCCGCAGTTCGTCCCATGTGAAACAGGACCATGCCGCGGTTGGCCTGCGCCCGGTAGATCTCCAGCTGGATGCGCAGGTCCTCCGCAATGGCCAGCTGGCTATCTGCGGTCTCGAGGGCCTGGGCCAGGTTGCCACGGTAGAGATTCAACACGGCCAGGTTGCCGGTATAAACGACAATCTGCCAGCTGGCGCCATGCTGCCGGGCGTAGTGGATGCTGGTCTGGTGCTGGCTGGTGGCCATCCGCAAGCGGCCCTGGGCCAGGTACACCAGGCCCAGGTTACCCTGAACCAACGCCTGAAAGAAGATGTCGTCCAGGTCCTCAGCAATGCGCAGCGCGGTTTCTAGCCGCTGCTCGGCTTCAGTATTTTCGCCCAGCATCCACAGCAGGATGCCCTGATGCTGAAGAACCTGGGCGCGAACGTCCGGGTATGACCCGGCGGCAGTCGCCAGCAGGCGCTCGGCAGCAAGCATTTCTGCGTAAGCGCCTTCAGTCTTGCCCTCCGTGCGCAGCCCCAGACCGCGCGCCACCGCCAGCCAGACCTGCCCGATGCGCGTCTCATCATCCGGTGCAGAGCCGGCAAGCAGCGGCGCCGTGGCGCTTTCGCGCAGCAGGGCGGCCACCGCATCCATTTCGCCACGGTAGACGTACGCGGCGCATAACGTGTAGGTCGCCGCGCCGTAGGCCAGCGGCAGGGCGTGGGTCCGGGCGATCTCCAGGATCGCCAGACCGGTGGCGATGGCCTCCTCCCAGCGGACGCTATGCGAAGCGAGCGTCGCCAGGTCCAACAGCAGGCGCGCCTGCTCGCGGTGCCGGCCCGTGCGGCCCAGCACCTCCGCCGCGCAGGCCATTTCCGGCTGCCAGGTGGCCCAGTCACCGTTATGGAGGGGGCGCGGATGAAGCCTGATAATCAGGTCCGCGAGCAGGGTCTCCAACTGCGGCCAATCGTGGGCGGCATCGATCACGGCGTAGTAACGCGGCAGCAGGCGGTCATCGCTGATGTTCAGCGCAGCGCCGCCCGCCAGTTGCCGGGTGAGTGTGCGCAGCGTGCGCCGGAGCTGGACGGCCCCGCGCAGCATCCAGACCGTGGCCGGCCCGGCGGCAAGTGGCTTTCCGTCAGCGGCTGACTCGCGCCGGCGGGCCAGCTGGCTGCGGATGGTGACACGCAGGATCTGCCTGGCCTTCAGCGCCAGGCTGAGATCGTCGGATGAGCGATTGATCAGGTAATGCCCGGCCAACGCCTCTTCGGCCCGGGCAAAGGCTTGCGGAGAGAGGCCGGAGACAAAGCGCAACCAGTCACGGGTTTCGCCGCCCGGCGGGCTGTAAGCCATCGCCAGCATCAAGCGGGCCGCGGGTCGTTCCAGGCTGAGCAGTTGAGAGTCGAAGGTGTTGATCAGGTAGTCCAGCGCGCTATCCGGTAGTTGACCGGCCAACCGATCCAGCAGCGCGGACAGCGGCATGCTGCGCAGCAGCAGCGCCACCAGGCTGATGAAGGCCGGATGCCCGATCACGAACTCATGCAGGGTTGCCAGTTGCTCACGGCTGGCGGCGCATTCCACCTGAAAACGGGCGCATTCCTGGGTCAGCAACTCCAGCGTCCCCTGCTGGTCCAGCCCGTCCACCGCCAGAACCTCAACCCCCGGCACTGCGCCCAGCGAACGGCGGGTGGTGATCAACACCCGCAGGCGCAGCGTCAGCGGGCGGAGGATCTCCAGCAGCGCCGCGGCTTCCGGCATGGCGTCCAGACCATCCAGGACCACGAGGTACAGCGGCTCCACCAGCAGCGTGCGCAGCTGCTGAACCAGGTCTTCGAGCGACAGGCTTGCCGGGTCAACGGTGGATCCAAGCTGGCGCGCGATGGCCTGCAGCGCCGCCAGAGGGCTGGCCGCTTCCGCCGTGGGGATGGGCAGCAACTGGCCGGGGACGGTCGGGGCGAGGGTGACCCAGGCCAGGCCGCCCAGCAGGCCGTAATGGGTAAGCTCCTCCGCGAACTGGCGGGCAATGGCGGTCTTGCCGATGCGGGCCATCCCCTCCAGGCTGATGATGCGCGGCCCGCGCGGATCATCCAGCAGGGCGCGCAGCCGGGCCAGCAGGGCATCCCGCCCGATCAGGCGGCTAAAGGTGCGCTGAGGCAGGTTCGCGTAGAGGTCCGTGCCGAGCATGTTCTGGCGCGCTTCCAGCTCGGCGGTCAGCACCAGCCGGGCCAGGCTGGCCAGCCCATCGTCCAGGCGGCGGTAGAAACGACGCTTGTTGATGTCCGCCCGCTGGCACAGGTCCTTGACCGCGTACTGGCGCTCGGCAAAGTAGCGGTGATAGACGGCGCTCCAGGCCTCAAGCAGGGGGCTGCCGGAAGCGAAATCCTCCCGCAGGGCGGCGACCGGGTCCGGCGGCAGCGCGCCGGCCTCGAGGGTAGGCAGGCTGAGGAGCAGGCGCTGGCGGTTCAGGGCGGCGACGGTCCAGGCTTCCAGGCGGATGTACAACTGCATGGTGCGCTGGTGTTCGCTGCCATGGTGGGCCAGCCATTGCAGCCCCGTGACCGGCGGAGCGGCCGGGAAGGCTTTGAGGAAGCTGCCGATGAAATCCGCGGTGATCTGGTCGGGGTCGATCATAGGGTGGGAGGCGCAGGCGCGCCGCTCCGACACTTTACTGACACTTTTGTGTCACTTCCAGTTGAATTCGCCCGGCAGGCTGCGCTACACTGTTGGTACAGTCTCTGGCATGGGGGTAGCGGCACTACTGGACCATGTCTGACTGGCCTGTTCCTGGCGCAACCGGGCCTTCCGAGGCCCGGTTGTTTCCTGTCAGTGTACCTCACCCGGCCACCCTCCGTCACCGGTCAGTCCCGGCCCGGCGCTGATCCTGCGCCAGCCGCCGCAGACGCGGCCATACCAGCCCGACCGTCGCCCCTACCGTGAGCGCAAACACCAGGTTGACCGTCCACGAGATCGGAAGAGCACACGTCTGAACTCCAGTCACCGCTCATT
>CAZGYW010000317.1:2831-4168 GCA_964530495.1 uncultured Anaerolineae bacterium | reverse complement strand
CCAGCGGCGCCAGACGGCGCACTTCCGCCTCAATGTCCTGTTTGGAACGCGCCAGGATGCGCTTGCTAAAACCGCCCATGAGCAGCAGATCGCGGCCGTACTTCTGGCGGAAAGCGACCGGGTCACCGCCCCATGTGCCGACTTCCAGCGGGAACATACAGTTGATTCCCGCGTCCAGCCACAGCGGGACCAGTTCATCGATCTTGCCGTCGCAGTCCACCCACAGCACGTCCACCCCATGCGAGCGGGCCAGGTCGCTGATGCGCCGGTAGTGCGGCACCAGGTACTGCTTGAAATGGCGCGGGCTGAGCAGCGGCCCGGCCTTGTAGGCCATGTCCTCCCACATAGAGACGGCATCGAAGTGCCCGCCGGTAGCCAGCATCCGCGTCATCACGCCGATGATGCAGTCCGCGACGGTCGTGACCATCTCCTCGAACAGCACCGGATCGTCGTACACCAGCAGGGAGAGGTTCTCCATGCCCATCCAATCCCGCAGCCGCCCGTACAGGCTGCCGCCCGGCAGGGCGACCAGATTCTCCCGCGCCGGATCGCACCAGTTGCGGACGCGCTCATCCCAGTCCTCCGGGTAACGTTCCGGCGTTTCCGGGTTCAACCGCGGCTTGTAGTGCTGCTCCCAGCTCGCCCGGTCAACCAGCAGGTGGGACTGGTGCTGCGGGATCGACCCCATGAACTTCTTGCGGCGGACACGTACGCCATCGGCCTGCTGCACGATCTCGTGATCGCCCTGGTCTTCGAGCACAATCTCCTCAAAGAAGGGGGTAAGCCCGGCCCGCACCCCGCACCAGGTCGAATCGGGGCCGGCGTCCATTCCGAAGAAAGCATCGGTGTGCCCGTCGATGACATCGCGCGGCAGGCCCTGGTCATACCAGAAAACCAGCGTTTCCTCCCAGAAGCCAAAATCACAGATGGGCGCGCGGTCACGCGGCCGGTAATGCATGGTGGCATTGAATCGTTCACGGTCGTTCATACGCTTGTCCTGCCTCCAGTCTCTTCCCTACCGGGGATCGGCGCGTGCCTGCCTGCATCCCGATCCCGGCTGGCCTATTTTCACGATCTGACCGGCTATCCGGCAGACTCTGCCAGACACAAACCGGGAAACCCTGCATGCTGTGAGTCTCCCCCTTTCATGGCACATCCAGCTGATCGACAGCCCTGCCGGGCGAGCGCCATCTCGCCCCTGACAGCGGAAGCCCCTTTCACGCCGCAGCCTGCACTTCCGCACAGGGCGTAAAAACACGCTCCGGCATGGGATACGGTATATACTGATCGTGATCGCTTGTTCCGGTCCGTACTGCCGTCGGAACATAATCCAGAAA
>CAZGYW010000317.1:0-2731 GCA_964530495.1 uncultured Anaerolineae bacterium | reverse complement strand
TTACAGGCGCAGCCCTCACGAGCTTCGTGCATCTCCGCACGGGCACCGAGTTCTGCCGCGACGATGCTGCTCGCTACCCGCTGGAGCTCTTCTACACCAACGGCGACACCCTCAGCCAGGATAAGGGTCAGCGGGTGACCGTCAAACTGCTCTCGGCGCTGGCCGCGCGTGTGATCCTGGACGGTGACCACTCGAGTCGCGAGCTGTTCATCCACCTTGACCCGGAGACCGGCGACCTGTGTGTGAGGCCCAGCGGCCAGAGCGCACGGCGCGGGCTGGTGTCGGTGCGCTGGAACCTCCCCTTTGCGGGGGAAGCCGCGCTCATCCTGCCCTGCGTCAATGGCACACTGGTAGAAACCCACCGGCCATTTCCCCCCAGCCATCGCTTTCCCTGGCCCTTTCGCTGGAACGCGCAACTGGCGATCGCCGAGCGCGATGGCGTCTCGTTCATGATCCATAGTCAGGACACCGGTTACCGGTTCAAGGCGCTGAACCTGGCCCGTGAGGAGAATGGCCTGTCGACGCTCGGCTTCGAGAGCGAACACCTTGGCCCGCTGGCGGATAATCGCAATGCAGGAGGGGTGACATGGCGCCTGAACGCCTACGATGGCGGCTGGCAGCAACCTGCCACGCGCTACCGCGCCTGGATGGAAAGCGCCTACCAGCTGGCAGCCAAGCGCGCCACCCGTCCGTCCTGGGTGAAGGATATCACCTTCAGCGTGCAATGGGCGCCGGCGGACCCCGCCTACCTTGACGCGCTGGCCAAAATCCACCCGCCGGCACAAACGCTCATCCACCTGTCGCATGACTGGCGCACCCATCACTATGATGTGTACTATCCGGACTTCACGCCCAACGAGCGTGCCAGACCGTTCCTTGATAAAGCCAATGCCATGGGCTTCAAAGTGCTGCCCCACTTCAACTACTGGGGCTGCTACGACGGGCATCCGCTGTATCAGAAGGTGCGGGACTGGCAGGTTCGCGATCCCTACACCAATGCGCCGATCCTGTACCAGCTGACGCTTGACGATTTCAAGACCTTCGGCTCGCATTACGTCCACCCTGTATTCACGGAGTTCCGCGCGCTGGGCGTCCCGGATGAGCAGGTCCTGAGCCGAATGCCGTACATGCATGCCGGTCTCTCCGCCTGGCGGCGCGCCCTGATTGATGAGGTACTGGCCGCGTGCGCTGCGCTTGGCGCACCGGGCGCCTTCCTTGACCAGACCCTCTGGACCGCGAATACCGACAACGGCCTGGTGGAGAACATGACCACCGCCGAGGGCCTGCACCAGTTGCAGGAAGAACTGGCCGCGATCTGGCCGGACGTTGTGCTCGAAGGCGAAGGGCTTCACGAAATCGCGTTTCAGCGCCAGTGCTTTGCGCAGGCGCACATCCATGACGGCTGGGATTTCCTGTCCCCCCATCACATCGATGCTGCCCATTCGATCGGCGCCTTTCTCTGGCAAGGGCACACCCGCCTCGTCGGTTACTATCACCTCAATCCCGCCGACCGGGACATTGACATCGGCATTGAGGTCTACCGGCGCCTGGGTGCCCTGCCCACGCTCATTGTCACGGATCCGGCCCACATTCACCCCGAACAACCCGTGGTCAAGCGACTGCTTGAACTGGCAGCGGAGACATAGCCTGTCTCCTCCGCCGCTGGCGACCACTGTTTCGGCGCCCTGTGGCACTGATGCAACCGGCGGATGGTCGGTCCAATCCCCGACCCTGCTTCCGCGCCAACATGGTTGACAACCGTCTACAAACAGCTATACCATGTATTTGTAATCGATTGCAAGAAAGTCATCGTAGCAACACCAACATTGCCGCCCGTGCAGCCTCGCAACCGCCCGAATACCAGCGTCTGGTCTTAGTCATACGGCAAGAGCAAGAGGGGAAATCTCAACAACAGCACAGCAAATCGGTCATCTGGCCCTGTTTGTTTTGTAAACGATTACAGTAATCAGGGGCAAAGCATGCCAATTACGATCAAGGATGTGGCTGCGCGCGCAAATGTCTCCGGCGCCACCGTCTCCCGCGTGCTCACCGGCAAACCGCACGTGCGCGAAGCAGTGCGCCAGCGGGTGCTGGCCGCCGTTGCCGAGCTGGGCTACAAGCCCAGCCGTGTTGCGCGCAGCCTGCGTGCCCGCCGCTCCCAGATCGTCGGCCTGATCATCTCCGATATCCAGAACCCGTTCTTCACAGCCCTCGTGCGCGCCGTGGAAGATGTCGCCCAGCACTACGGCTTCGCAGTGATTCTGTGCAATGCCGATGAAGACATCGTCAAAGAGGCGCTCTACATCGACCTGATGCTGGAAGAGCATGTCTCCGGAGTGCTCATTACCCCCACCCGCGAGTACGATAATCCCTCCCGGCGGCTGGTTGAGGCCGGCATCCCGGTCGTCGCGGTGGACCGCTACATGCTCGATATCGACGTTGATACCGTCGTCGTCGACAACGTCGGCGGCGCCTTCACGCTGGTCAATCACCTGATCCTGGCCGGTCACCGGCGCATCGGCGCCATTCTGGCCGGACCCACCAGTACCACCGGCCGCGAAAGGCTGGTGGGGTACCAGAAAGCCCTCGCCGCGCACCAGATTCCGATCGATCCGGCCCTGATCCACACCGGGGCCCCGCGCCGCGAGCTGGGCTATCGCAGCGCTCAGTTGCTGCTTGACCTCCCTGACCCACCCACGGCGCTGTTCTGCGGCAATAATCTGCTGACCGT
>CAZGYW010000316.1:1415-4175 GCA_964530495.1 uncultured Anaerolineae bacterium | reverse complement strand
GGCGCTTGAGGATGTTCCTGAGCAGGTTGCGGCGCAGCAGGGTCATGGTGTGGACGAAGAAGGGCACGTTGGTCCGCACCAGCCCCCATTCGCCCAGCAGGTGCCCGACCCGCTGAACGAACAGCAGGGCAATCAGCGTCCAGACGTTCAGCCCGGCGGTCGCTTCCCCGGAGAGCAGGTTGAAGAATTCGCGGGCCACCAGACCCGGCACCTGCGCGAAAAGCATCAGGAACAGCATGGCGGCCAGGTTGATCAACCAGATGCGCCGCCGGAAGCGGATCATATCCAGGATGACCCGCCAGGCCGGCAGTGATCCCTGCCGTTTCTCATTTTCGGGCAGGCCGGTAGCAGTCGCCGTGGTCATGCCAGCACCTCCTCAAGCCCGGTGCGCAGCAGGCTGGCGAAGCGCGAGGCTCCGTTCCGCGCCAGAACCTCCCGCCGGCCGGCCTCCACCACCCGCCCATCTTCCAGGATCAGGATTTCGTCCGCGCGGTGCACCGTCCCCAGGCGATGCGCGACGATGATCCCGGTGCGACCCTCCAGCAGACGGTCGATCGCGCGCTCGATGCGCTGCTCGGTCGCCGGGTCCAGCCGGGAGGACGCTTCGTCCAGGATCACCAGCCCGGGGTTCCGCAAGAACACCCGCGCGAAGGCCAGCAACTGGGCCTCCCCCGCGGAAAGACTCCGCCCACCGGATTCCAGCCGTGTGTCCAGTCCCTTCGGCAGTCCGGCCAGCCAGTCGCCCAGCTCCAGCGTCTCAATCACGCTCAGGATCTGTTCGTCCGGGATGCTGTGATCAAAGAATGTCAGGTTTTCGCGGACCGTTGCCTGGAACAACTGCACGTCCTGGGTCACCATCGCCACCCGGTCGCGCAGATGCCCCACAGTCGCCGCCTGGATCGGGGTTTCGCTCAGCCGGATTTCGCCCGCAACCGGGTCGTACAGTCGGAAGAGCAGGCGTGTCAGCGTGGTCTTGCCGCTGCCCGTCCGCCCCAGCAGACCCAGCACCTGGCCGGGTTCAAGCGCAAACGAGAGGTGGTCCAGCACCGGCTCATCATCCTCGTAATGGAAGGACACCCCGTCGAAGGTCACGCCCAGCGCCCCCTCCGGAATGACCGCGCCGGGGCCATCCACGATATGGCTCTCAAAGGCGCGCAGTTCCTTCAGGCGCTGGATGCTCGCCCCGATGTTCTGCAGGTTCTCAACCTGCTGCGTGATCTCCCGGATCGGGCGGGCCAGCGTGTTCATGTAGGTAAAGAACAGGTAGGCCGTGCCAATGGTGATCGCGCCGGCCGTATACAGCAAATACCCGGCCGCCAGCGCGATGCCGTAGCCGGTCGCCAGCGCCAGCCCGGCCACCACGCGCACCACATAATGCATAGCGGCGGCCTTGCGCCAGCGCGTCAGAATCGCGGTCTGAAGCCGGTACAGGCCATTGAGTACAAACTGCACCGCCCCGCTGGAGCGGATGTCCTCCGTGCCGGCCAGACGCTCCTCCAGAAAGCCGAACAGGTCGGCGTTGGCCTCCCGCATCGCGCGGTCATACGGCACGGCGATGCTGCGCACCCGGTTCAGGGCGAAGAGCGTCAGCGCGGCAAAGACAGTGAAGATCAAGCCAACCCGCGTGTCTTCCCGGTAGAGCGCGATCAGGATGCCGATCAGGAGGATGATGTTCCCGATTACGCGAATCACAAGTTGAGAAAAGAAATTGGAAAGCTCCGAAACATCCCCGTCAATACGCTCGATCAGCTCGCCGGGGCTGGTGTTGCCGTGAAACGCCATGTCCAGGCGCAGGCAGTGGGCAGCCAGTTCCGCACGCAGGGCGTTCGTCGCCGTCCAGGCTACGTTCTCGCCCACATAGCGCGCGCCGACCGCCGCTGCCTGCTGCGCCAGCGCCAGGCCGATGAACGCCACCGCCGCAGGGATCAGGGCCGCCCCGCCCAGCCCGGCGGTGGCGGCATCAATGAAGTAGCGCGTGACCTGCGGAATGAACACCTGCAGGCCGATGCTGCTCAGCAGCAAGCCGACCAGCAGCGCAGTCCAGCCTTTCTGTGGCTTCAGATGATCCAGCAGCAAATCCCAGTATTCGCGAAGCGGTACTTGCATGAGACTCCCTGCAACATGCGACGGGGCGCAACCTGGGCGTCAGCGTCAAACGAGGGTTCACAACACCAAAACGCTGATTATAACGTGCCACGCCAATAACGCCGCCAATCCGGTGCTGATGTTTCCGCGATTGTGGAACTCGCCGCCGGAATATGCGTATACCAGGCATTGCGGGGCGTCCGCTGAGTAATCCCGCATCGCCATACTCAGGCTGGAAAATGCGGCCAAACGCTGTAAGATACAGGAGTCTTGCCACCATCCTGATTGAGAGCTACGATTTCCTACTTATTGTATCCGATTAGCGCGCTCGAATTGATTCTGCCCGGGCGCGATTTGCAGTGATTGACAGATAGAATAAATGTTCTGTATACTTCGTGAACGTGGTGGGTTGTAATTGAGGGGAAACGCCATGGCCCAGAAGAGCGAATTCGTCGTTGAAGGGGCGCATAGCTACGATCGATCCGGGCCAGTCCGCTGGATCATGTCGCATGTCTGGCGTTATCGATTCCTGTTCGTCGGCAGCATCCTGCTGTATGTCACCTCTTACTTCGCCTATTCCGGCGCCCGCGTGTTTATCGGCCAGGCTGCCGATCAGATTCTGAATCCTTCCGGCAGCGCTGCCCTGCTGCGCATCGGACTGTCCGTGCTCGGCGT